>CAXUGH010000043.1:11456-13025 GCA_964250365.1 uncultured Ktedonobacteraceae bacterium | reverse complement strand
CCCAATCCCCACCCAAAAAAAACAAACCCACCCACGGGGGTTTCACACAAAACTTTTTTTCCCCCCCCACCCCGATTGTGTGCATTTGGAGTTTAGCTGATGTGTGGCTCCAGGTGTTTGATACGAGCCAGCAGTTGAATGCGTGCAATAAGATGGCGACTGTCAAATGGCTTGACGACGTAATCATCGGCACCAGCCTCAAAGCCACGCACCTTATCACGAAGTGTCATAAGAGAAGTCAGAAGCATAATTGGAAGTTTCTGCATCGACTCGCTTCCGCTACGAATAAATCGACAGAGGTCCAACCCGCTCTCTGAGTCGAGCAGAACCTCGGTGATAAGTATATCGGGAAGTACAGAAGCATTCAATGCCTGCTTCGCCTCGGCAAACGACATGACACAGGTGACAGCAAAGGTATCGCGGAGTGTCTGCTGAATTTTATTACAAGCTTGTACGTCAACATCTACGAACAGAATATGCAATCTACGCACGATTTTCAGTTCCATCCATGTAGAGTGCAAGAGAGATTGCGGCGACCGCGACCAGAATAGCGAGTACGCGGACGCAAGAAAGGAGTTATGCTTGCTTAATCGCGCTCGGCCTGAGTTTGTGCAAAAAGTTCGGTACGACGTTGGCGATCAGCGGGTGTGAGACGAAGCACCTTTTCGATAGTTGCATTCAAAGCACTCGGCTTAAATGGTTTCGTCAGGTATTCATCGGCACCAGAGAGCATACCAGTCATTTGATCTTCTTCGCGTGTCATCGCACTGAGAATGATTAAGGGAGTATCAGCGGTCCGTGCATCGCCCCGGAGACAGCGCACCAATTGGTAGCCATCCATACGCGGCATCTTCACATCGACAATCACGCAGTCAGGATGGTCGGCATAAATGCGCTCCAAACCTTGCACTCCATCATACGCAACGATTACATTGTATTCGCCCTGAAGGTTCACGGCATACTTAATAAGTTCTACGATGGTCGGGTTGTCGTCAATTACCAATACTGTTTTCATCGCATTCCCGCTATTCATAGGTCGCCTCTCACCAAGCCCTGCACACATACGGGTTACAGATTTCAGAAAAGGCATTATACCCATTGCATTGTAACACAGTTGTGTGTTGCTGCCAACTAATTTTTCCGTTATAGCCATTTGTGGGATAAGGGAAGCAAGGGCGTCCCCTTGCGGGCACCCTTGACCAACGCGTCCTATATATTGTTATCGGATCAATACAAGGTTTCCTGTACCTTTTGACTCCACCCCCCCCCCCGCCCCACGAGTCTTCATAGAAAATTGGTATTTTGTATCAGACCACAGAAAGGAGCCTCGGCTCCTTTCTGTGGTCTGAGACAAAATACCAATGATGCATGTAGATGAAATTTTTCGTTTCAACAATATGTTAGAGTATAGAGATGCTTTATTTTATGGGCTGGGAGAATTGTTATGCTTGACCGTTACTCACGACAAACATTATTTGCGCCAATTGGGAAGCAAGGACAGGAACGCCTGCGGGCCGCCTCCGCGACCATTCTTGGCTGCGGGGCGTTGGGGACGTTTCTGGCAAACAA
>CAXUGH010000043.1:10440-11446 GCA_964250365.1 uncultured Ktedonobacteraceae bacterium | reverse complement strand
GTGCCGCGCAGGTGTGGGGAAACTGGTGATCGCGGACCGCGACTATGTAGAGACAAGCAATCTGCAACGCCAGATTCTCTTTGATGAAGAGGATGTGACGCGTCACTTGCCCAAAGCAATCGCGGCGAGCGAAAAATTACGCAAAATCAATAGCGATGTACGCGTTGAGGCTCTGGTAGAAGATGTCAACGCCGACGGCATTGAGTCGCTGGTACGAGAGAGCGATATTGTCCTCGACGCAACCGATAACTTTGAGACACGCTACCTGCTCAACGATGTCTGCATCAAACATTCTCGCCCCTGGATTTACAGTGGCGTAATCGCCTCCTACGGCGTCACAATGAACATTCTTCCCGAAGATACTCCTTGCCTGCGCTGTGTATTTCCCGAAATGCCGCTCCCTGGCACTACGCCCACCTGCGATACGGCTGGTGTATTGAATGGTATCGTGGGTGCGATTACTGGTATCGCCTCAACCGAAGCACTAAAAATACTGCTGAAGAGCGAGAAGACGAGCCGCGCAATGGTATGGATGGATGTATGGGAGAACACGTTCGAGCGCATCGAACTACCGCGCCAACCCGACTGTCCCACCTGCGGTCAACATTCCTATGAGTTCCTCGACTCGCTCAGCGGCTCTAGTAGCACCAGCTTGTGTGGGCGCAACGCCGTGCAGGTGCGTGCCGCTATTAAACGTGGCTCGCGCATAGATTTCGCCGCCCTCGCCGAGAGACTTGCACCCATAAGCCAAGTCCAGTTTAACGAATTTTTGTTGCGTTGCATCGTCGATACCTATGAAATCACGGTTTTTCCTGATGCACGCGCGATTATCAAGGGCACAGACGATGAGCAGGTCGCGCGTTCTGTCTATACGAGGTATGTGGGGATGTAACAGAATTTCGTATTTATCTGAAATGTTAAGGGTGTTGAACCATGTAGGGGCCATAATTCATTACGCCCTCGTCCCGATATGCAATGGTAGCAATCATTGAGGGACGTATCCAAT
>CAXUGH010000043.1:1871-10430 GCA_964250365.1 uncultured Ktedonobacteraceae bacterium | reverse complement strand
GGTCAATGGGGGCGAGGGCGTAATGAATTATGGCCCCTACTTGTTCATCTCGCGTCTTATTGTTATAATATCGCCACAACTCGACCTCATATAATAACACTACCCTTGTTTGGTAAGGGAGAATCATAAAAATGAATGAACATATACTTGTCTGCGTCGCATGGCCTTATGCCAAAAGCCCGACTCATGTGGGGCAGATCGTCGGCGCATATCTGCCAGCCGACACGTTCGCACGCTATCATCGAATGGCTGGCGATTCGGTTCTCATGGTTTCCGGTAGCGATGAACATGGCACACCGATTCTGATTGATGCTGAACGCGAGGGCATTTCGCCACGCGACTTTATCGCTCGCTTCCACCAGCAAATTCTCGATGTGTGGGAACGCCTCGGCATGTCGTGGGACCTGTACACAGAGACAGGCACGGAAAATCACTATCGCATCACGCAAGATTTCTTTTTGAGGCTCTACGAAAAAGGCTATATCTTCAAAGATACGATGCAGTCGCCCTATTGCCCGACCGACCGCCGCTTTTTGCCCGACCGCTACATCGAGGGCACCTGCCCCAACTGCGGCTATCCTTCTGCACGCGGCGACCAGTGCGACAATTGTGGGCACACGCTCGATCCCGTCGATCTCATCAATCCTATCTGCCGTTTGTGTGGCAGTAAAGATAGTGCGCTAGAGATACGCCCAACGGAACACTTCTTTCTGGACCTGCCGAAGTTACAGGAGCCGCTCACAGAGTGGCTTTCACAGGAGAAGGATCACTGGCGTCACAACACGCTTGGCTTCGCCATGAATTGGCTGAAAGAGGGGCTGCGTGCGCGGGCAATCACCCGCGACCTCGACTGGGGTGTGCCAATTCCGCTGCCAGGGTATGAGAATAAGCGTATCTACGTCTGGTTTGACGCGGTAATTGGCTACTTCTCGGCCTCAGTGGAGTGGGCGAAGTTGCAAGGTACCCCCGATGCGTGGGAGGAATGGTGGATTCCCGGCAGAGCCGAGCCGCCTGTCAAGTCGTACTACTTTATTGGCAAGGACAATATTCCGTTCCATGCCATTATCTGGCCTGCGATGCTTCTTGGCTATAGAGACCGCAATCTACCCTACGACGTGCCCGCCAACGAGTTTATGACGATGAGTGGTGCCAAGGCATCGAGTAGTCGTGGCAACGTCATCTGGACGCCTGATGTGTTGAATCAGTATAGTGCAGATGCGCTACGCTACTATCTCTCGGCAACGGCACCAGAGGGACGCGATACCGACTTTACCTACGACGAACTGATACGCCGCAACAATGACGAACTGGTGGCAACCTATGGCAACGCCGTCCATCGCACGCTCACCTTCCTACAAAGCAAGTTTGGTGGCGTGGTGCCAGAGCCAGGAGAGTTGCGCGAGGCGGATCGTGAAATTCTGGCTGAGGTCGAGCGTGGCTTTGGTCTTGTTGGACACAACATCGCCCTCTGTCATATGAAGGATGGCCTGAATGCTGCGATGTCGGTTGCACGCGCGGCTAACCGCTATCTCGATGAGCAGGCACCTTGGAGGCAGATCAAGGTTGACCGCGAGGCCGCTGGCACCTCGATCTATGTCATGCTGCAAGTCATTAGCGGTCTGCACACCATGCTCAGCCCGTACCTGCCCTTCTCATCGCAAAAGCTGCACGAGTACCTCGGTTTCGAGGGTGAGGCTAGCCGCATGTTCTGGCGTCTTGAACAAGTGCCAGCGGGTGCGACGCTGCCAACACCGGCTCCGTTGTTCACGAAGCTGGAGCCTGTGGCGGTGGCAGAGAAGGTGTAATAACACAAAAAATACCGCTTGCTTCTCAGCGAGCGGTATTTTTTGTATTATGTTTACGATGATTGCGACAGAATCAACCGTTTGCCCATATGTATCGCCACCTCGTGTTCCACGGAGCCTGGGGGATAGAAGTGCTGGTTGATGCTCCATATTTCGAGGCCGTTGCGAAGGTAGAACTGGATGGCGGGGTAGTTGACGTTCTGCGTCTCTAGCACAATAGCCCAGCAACCACGCTTGCGTGCCCAATCGGAGGCGCAGTTGAGGAGCAGAGAGCCTATGCCATAGCGACGGAACTGGTGTCCAACAATCAGGTCTTCGACACGCGCGACCGACCGCCACTCCTCGATATGCAAGAGAATGGCACCTGCCATCTCGTCTGCGGCAAAGGCGGCGTAGCCACCTTCACAGTTGCGTAGTTTTGCCTCTACATCGGCTAATGTGTTTTCATGTTCCCAATAATTCTTATAGAGTGGCGGATCAACGGGCGTTTCGAGCAGTTCAAAGGCGAAGGCTAGTTTTTCATAGCCCTCGTTTTGCTCATCTCCCAGGAGCTTGTTCCGCACACGTAGCGTATAGATACGGTCTGTCTCGAAGCTATAGTCGATAGCGTGCAGCGCAGGAGCGTCGTTGCTCTGTAGAGACCGCACATCAATGTGAGGTGTTTGTTCCTGCATAGAGCATATCCTTTTTACGAGAATTGATATCCCGTCACCATTGCGCCAAGACAGGCGGCACCAACGACGCCGGAGAAGTCGCCAAGCTTCGCCTTGAGAATTGGTGTTGCCTTCGCGGGTGCGGAAAGGGCAACGGTTCGCGCACGATGAACGGCTGTTTCGTAGAGCAGGTCGATGGCCTCGATGACGCCACCACCGAGAACGACGGCATCGGGATTGTAGAAGTTGAGGATAGAGGCGATACCATAGCCGAGATAGTTCGCGGCCTCTACGATCATCTCGGTGACAAGCTCATCCTTCTGCTGAATAGCGTGAGCGAGAATGCCAGAGCGAATAATGGTCTCGCCCTCTTTCAATTGCTTCAATGCATCATCGGTGAGAACTGAGGGGCGTCCATGATGAATCTCCGCCAGAATCGACTTTGTGATGGCGGTACGCGAGGCGTAGGCTTCCAGGCAACCGCGACTTCCACAGCCGCAGATACGTCCGTCGGCGACCAGCGTCATATGGCCTACCTCGCCAGCCGTCCCAGATAAGCCAGTATACAACTTGCCATTCTGTACAATGCCAGAGCCGATACCGGTGCCAATAAACATACACACAAAGTTGTTGTAGCCTTTGCCCGCACCGTAGAGATTTTCGCCCTGCGCCGCGACCTCGACATCATTGCCGACATAGACGGGCTTGCCGAAATGGGTGCCGAGAATAGAGCCTAATTGCATATTATGTACGCCGAGATTGGGTGCATCGACCACTACACCATTTTTGCGGTCGATCTGTCCAGCAGCACCCACACCAATTGCGAGAATTTCGTTTCCGGCTGGCAAATTGGCGTCGGTAATCGCGGCGGTCGCAAGCTCAATGGTACGCTGCGACACAAAGTCCTGTCCACGCTCAGCGCGTGTGCGTTTGCGAGCGGAGGCGACAACCTCGCCAGAGGTTATATCAACAACCGCCGCGAGCGTTTTGGTTCCGCCAAGGTCGATACCGAGTGCATAGGTCTTTGATTTGGACATGTGTTTTCCTCATTTCTTGAATGGTAGACTCAATCCGGGGTCTACGTCGAGGTTAAGGCCGTGTCTCTCACCATGTGCGAGATGAAAAAACGCGGCTCCAGCGATCATTGCTGCGTTGTCCGTGCAAAACTCGATTGGTGGATAGCGGAGTGAAATGGAAAGCGGCTGCAACTCTTGCTCTAAACGCTGTCGCAAACGTACATTCGCGGCGACGCCGCCTGCAAGCACTACCTGCTTCACCGAATACTCCTGAGCGGCAAGGCGCGTTTTCACCGCCAGTACGTCTACAATCGCCTCTTGAAAGCCCGCTGCAAGCAGAGGAACGCTGGTTGGACCAGCCTCGGCAATCTGCGTTCCCACGCGTGTATAGCGACTCACCTGCTTGCCTTCGGATTGTGCGTCCTCAGTCGCACCCTCAGCAAGATGCAACATGGCAGTTTTGAGGCCACTGAAACTGAAATCGTAGGTGCCGCGCAACCATGCACGAGGAAGACGATACGTGGTATGGGCAAGGTCGGCAGGACGATGCTGTTGTAGCATTTCGTCCTCGGCCTGTTGCGCCGCTCTTTGAATTGCGGGACCGCCAGGATAGTCAAGGCCAAGAATGCGAGCTACCTTATCGAACGCCTCACCTGCTGCATCATCGCGCGTGTGACCAAGCAGCTCGTAGTCGCCATGCTCGTACACAAGTACCAGCTCGCTATGCGCTCCCGATACAACGAGACAAAGCAATGGAAAGAGTGGGTCGCCGTCCTGATAGCTCCAATTGTTTCCAATAAGCGGTTGAGGTGCGACACCGCGTCGTAGCCAGTTGGCATAAATATGAGCTTCGAGGTGATTGACACCAAGAAAGGGTAGATTACGGGCAAGTGCTAGCGTCTTACCAACCGTCAAGCCAACCAGCAACGAACCAGCAAGTCCGGGACCATAGGTCGCGGCAACGGCGTCTATCTCGTTCCATGAGCAGCCTGATTGCTCTAGCGCGGTCTCGATCACAGGAAGTGCCGCAGCCAGTTGTTGACGTGACGCAACCTCTGGCACAACGCCACCATAGCGATTATGAATATCAATTTGTGATGCTACAACGTTCGAGAGGAGCCAGCGACCATCTTTGACGATGGAGGCGCCTGTTTCGTCGCATGAGCTTTCAATACCAAGTACGAGCATAAACCTTCTTACTATACCTTTTTATTGGGATTCTAACTTTTGATAAAGAGCCGCTTTCAAATCCTGAAATCTCTGTTTATACGCAGGCGAATTAATTTCATCGGTCCACATAATGACCGCATCTTCCTGATTATCACTGTAATAGCGATGACGCACACCGGCTTCACGAAATCCGTATTTGCGGTACAGATTTTGCGCGGTATAGTTTGAGACACGCGCTTCGAGCGTGACCCATTTCGCACCGATATTGTAGGCAATGTCAATCAAACTTACCAGCAAAAATTCGCCGAGGCCACGCCGCCGAAAAGACGGATGTGTAGCAATCGTTGTAATATGTGCCTCGTCAACCATCAACCACAAGCCAGCGAAGCCGATGATCGAGTCCAGTTCTGGCGATGGCGTACTGAGGGTAGGACGGTTGGGCAGCAGAGAGAGCGGAAATATGCGACTTCTGCGTGGCTTCTCGACCTCCTGCGGCGGCACCGTTACACGTTCTTCCGCGATAAGTTTATCACGCAAAACGATATAGTGTGCCCAGCGATTATCTTGTAACTCCTTACGATAGGCACTGGGAGGCCACGTCGATGGATAGGCTAGACGTTCGATCTCGACAACGCGAGGCACGTCGCTCATGGTCATTTGGTCAATGGCGTACCGCACCTTCTTCCCTTTCTGTACTACTTTGACCCGTAGGTCGCGGCGATGGAGAACCGAGCAATGGTCGTTTTTTCGTACTTGTGGTGATTGAAGGACGCCGCAAGTAGAGCGGTTCGAGTAACAATGGGTCGTCTACTTCTCCCTCTTGCCAACGTTGAAAGGCAAGAGTGGCAAGTACACTGGCATGGCGTGTTGACAACGCGTTATTGACAAAGAGACTCTGTTCTGGTAACTGCTCATAAAGTGCCTGCTGTGCCTCGCTGCTTATCTCGCCACAAAAGAGAATTTTCGACTCTCGATATTCTCTATCGACTAGGTTTACTGAGTTCCGCGCCTGTTCCTGTACAAATTCTGCTAGATGCTTAGGGGAAAAAACACCGTAGTCGCCAAGCTGACTCAGAACTCTACGCTCACTACGCTGATTCGTGATATGGGGCGTAGCACGATAACAGGCTGCATATAGCTCTGACCGTCCAGCCTCCATTACAGCACATAGGACGTGCGGTGATTGTTGTTGCTGCGCCGCGATAACATCGAGCGTACTAATACCTAGCAACGGCTTTTGCAGTGTGAAGGCCAGCGTCTTCGCGGTTGCCAGTGCCACACGCACACCGTTGAACGAGCCGGGGCCTGTCGCAACAGCGATGCCATCTAGCTCTGGCATGGAGATGTCGCATTCAAGCAGGAGGCGTTGAATGCGTTCGAGCAACTCTACACTATGGTTATTGTTAATATGCCATGTGTATTCTCCGTATACATCGTCTTCGGAACAAAGCGCGATGCTGGCACGGCGGTTAGAAGTATCGAGAGCAAGTAATAGCATATATTAACTGTTTTTCTGAAATTGCCGCAAGAGTTCGGAATAGTAGGCACCCGTTGCGGTAAATAGGAAATCGCGCCCTGTCTCACCATGCGGACTTATACTGATAGTTAGTCGCTCAGGAACCCACAGGTTATTCGCTTTATCGGCCCACTCAACAACGCAGACTCCATTCCTATCATAGAAGTAGTCCTCAAAACCAAGGTCTATAATTTCCTCTGGCTCATCCAGACGGTATAGGTCGAAATGATAGAGCGCAAGCCTTCGCGTTTGTGCTTTGCTGGGTTGCTGCTGATTAGACGTAGCTATCAAGCGTGCAGAGGAGGTATATTCCTTCAAAAGCGTAAACGTAGGGCTGGTGATCGTTTCGGTAATGCCCATGCCCTGCGCCAGTCCTTGTGTGAAGGTCGTTTTCCCCATACCGAGCTGCCCATTGAGCAGCAGCAGTTCTCCGCCGCGCACCAGTTTGCCCAGATGCACGCCGAGGCTTTGCGTCTGAGCCGAACTGGAACTGACGATGTGTAATGTCGTTATGTCTTCTGATTGTGTATCCTCGGTTCTGATACTACCTTCAAACACAGTATACACCCTCTGTTTCGTTGTTGAGAAGCGTCCCCCATTATAACACACTTCCGCTCTATCTTAGCGAAGTTTCGAGCCACAACTACGGCAGTAGAGTGCGTTGGCGCGAACGGGCTGTCCACAATGCGGACATGGTTGCATCTGTGCGGCTGTGTTCGGTGCCTGTGGCTGCGGACGTGTAGGCTGAACGGGTTGCGATACAGGCTGTAAGACTGGGGGCGGCTCATAGTTCGCCGTTGGAGCGGGTGCAAATTGCTCGGCAGGATACGGCTCGTTCTTGATCTCTTGCAGTTGCGTCTCGCGCTTGCGTGCATCGGAATCTAGCTCTTGAATGCTAGCACATAAACGCGAGAGTTGCGTATCAGTCAACACACCTTGCTGGTACAGAGTCATCGCCACACTGCCAAGCTCGTCCAGAAGCTTCTGCCTCTGCTCCCACAGTTTGTCTAGTTCCGTCTGCTTGCTGCGAAGGCGTAGCTGTTTCTGCGCCTCCCAGCTTGTGCGGCTGACGGCGGTATTCATAAAATTTTTCGCCGACTCTACAAAATCACTCATTGTATGTCCTCCATTTGTAACGAAGTATTGTTGTTTATCCCTGTACGGCGTGTTGATACACGCGAATCTCTTCAAATCGTCCGTTTGCGCTCAATTGAACGGCAACAACATCAATGCGCCATGACCGCTCGGAACAGGCGTGAAGGTCGAGATAGTAGGTCGCCACCTGCACAATCTTCTGCTGCTTGCGCGGCGTCACCGCTTCTTCTGGCAAACCATAGACACTACCGCGACGCGTCTTGACCTCGACAAAAACCAGGTCGTCGCCCTCTTCCGCGATCAGGTCAATTTCGCCATACCGACAGCGAAAGTTGCGCTCTACTATAGAGTAGCCCTGCCGTGTTAGCTCTTCCGCCGCTAAGCGCTCGCCCGTTCGACCAAGCCCTTGCCGTGCCGCCTTTAACGTTTTCGATGTGCCCGTGCTATCTACCACTCTTCCCTCTTCCTATTATTACGTAGTTTGTTTGTGGATGTTGTAGTATGCTAATTATAACTCTTGTATGTATGAAGAAGCATACAGTAACAACGTCGTTGTTGCAAGCAAATTTCATGTATTTTGAAAATAGGATATCAATTCACCAACCTTAATTTGATGGTTTCGTAGGGACGAGATTTATGGACTAGATTGACAGATTGGTAGGAACGTTCATGACGAATCCCCTTGTGTTTATTCACGGCTCAGGTGATAGCGGGCGCATCTGGCGTTTACAACTTGAGCATTTTGGCCCCCAACACGCTTTCGCGCCCGATTTGCCGGGGCATGGAGGACGACCCGATACGCTCTCTTCGGAGGCGACGGTTCAAGATTATGCACACTCGGCTTATGAGATAGTGACGCAAGAGCTACACCTGACGGAGCCGATTATTGTCGGGCATTCGCTTGGTGGTGCGATAGCCCTGACGATGGCACTGGACTATGGCAACGAGCTAGGAGGCATTATTTTAATTGGTACAGGAGCGCGTCTGCGTGTCCTCCCCAGTATTCTGGCAGATGCAAAAAACTCGCCTGAGGAGGCACGTACCACGTTGTCAAAGTTCGCTCTATCACCTACGAACGAGGCTACAATGACACAGAGCGTACTCAAGGAGCGGGATACTTTAAGTGCAAACATGCTCTATCGTGACCTTGCCGCATGCAATATTTTTGATGTCATGTCTAGGCTATACGAAATATCTGTACCCACTCTAATTATTTATGGAGCGGAAGACCGTTTGACGCCTATGAAGTACAGCGAATATCTGCACCAACACATTCCGCATTCGATGCTACGGGTTGTTCCAGA
>CAXUGH010000043.1:0-1771 GCA_964250365.1 uncultured Ktedonobacteraceae bacterium | reverse complement strand
GCTTGGTTGATATCCCCCTCGACGCACTAAGCCTGTTCATGTTACAATGGCACAAACGCTTCTTTACAAGAACAGAGCAAACCTCTCATCCTATTGCACGGAAAACAGGGTGCGGATAGAGCGTATTCGGAAATAGATAGAGTTAAACAGACTAGGAGAGAGCTATGTCAGGTCATTCAAAATGGGCACAAATTCGCCGCTCAAAGGGCGTGAACGATGCACGTCGAGGCCAGTTGTTTACACGCCTGGGTCGTGAAATAGTTGTCGCGGTACGCGAGGGCGGTGGTGGCGACCCCGATGCTAACTTCCGTCTTCGTATGGCGGTGCAGCATGCGCGTGACGCGAATATGCCTATGGACAACATTGATCGCACCATTAAGCGTGCCCTCGGTGGTGGAGAAGATAACAACCTTGAAGAGATTACCTATGAAGGGTACGGTCCTGGTGGAACGGCGATGCTCGTGCAAACGCTGACCGAGAATCGTAACCGTACCGTTGCTGAGGTGCGTAATGCCTTCAACCGTAACGGCGGGAACATGGGTGAAAACGGGTGCGTCGATTGGTTATTCGAGTCTAAAGGCGTCATCGAGCTAGATTTGCAGGGACGTGATCCCGACGAGGTGTCGCTAGAGGCACTCGATTTTGGTGCAGATGATGTGGAGCCACCAAGTGCCGACGACGAAACGTTAATTGTCTATACAGACCCTTCCGAGGTCGAGCAGGTTAGCAAGGCACTGGAAGAACATAACTATAAGGTGCTAAAATCTGAGGCAACGATGGTGCCTAAGACTCGAATTGAGCTTACCGATGAAAAGCAGGCGCACCAGTTTATTCGCTTGACGGAGAAACTCGAAGACCTTGACGACGTGCAGAACGTGTATTCAAATGCAGATTTCCCAGAGGAATTTGCATCTTCTTACGCATAGTATAGATAGATGCTATACACAATAAGCGAAGACAGCGAGAGAAAGGAGCAACGCGCATGAGCGATACAACGCCTTCTCTCTCGCCTCCTTCTCGGATTGCCTTAGGCATTGATCCAGGCACTGCTATTGTCGGATACGCGGTGGTGATGGCAAGAGGGAGCGAATTGGAGATGCTCACCTGTGATGTTGTGACGACGCCCGCGAAAATGCCGCTGGCCCAACGCTTGCAGATTATTTATGAGAAGCTCAGCACGATTATTGCCACCTATAAACCAAACGAGGCGGCGATGGAGGAACTCTTTTTCGCCAAAAATGCACGTACCGCGATGACGGTTGGGCAGGCACGCGGCGTCGCTATGCTCGCACTCGCCAATGGAGGTCTCTCCGTCGCGGAATACACACCGATGCAAGTGAAGCAAGCCGTGACGGGCTACGGAAGCGCGAATAAAGATCAGGTGGGAGAGATGGTGCGTATTCTCCTCAAGCTGACCAAGGTGCCACGTCCCGATGATGCCGCCGATGCTGCAGCCGTCGCCATTTGCCATCTGAACACACTTCCATATTCCACTCTGCTTTCAGGTTTACGTTGAAGGTTTTATACAATAGAGGTTATAGATTGTGCCTAGTCAATTAGAGCTAAAGGACGAAACAAGCCATGCCAAGCATTGAAGAACGGCTACAAGCCATCGAACAAGAACACACTCAACTCAAACAAGAACATACTCAACTCAAGAAAACAACCGAACTACAAACTATTGCAATAGGTGCATTAGTGAATAAAGCTACATTAGAACAACTAAACGAGAAGTACGATAGAATATTTGATGCACTTATGGCTCATGACC
>CAXUGH010000042.1:14020-24142 GCA_964250365.1 uncultured Ktedonobacteraceae bacterium | reverse complement strand
TTGGCTATCGCATCCTGTACCTCGTTGACGGGCGCGTCACGGACGCCCTCCCATGAGCCAAAGCGTTTTAACAGATTGTCGTAGCCCGCGGCGGTTTGCTCGTCGCGCGTGCGGTGAGAGAGCAAAATATCGACGAGCATGCTCATGGGGTCTTTGCTTGACCAGCGCGACTCTCCATACGCCGTCGTTAAGCGCGTTGTCACCTCTAACGCCTTCGCGGAAAGTGCGACCATATCTGGTGAAGGATAGCCATAGTCGACAGGATTACGAACTGCACGTTGAGTAGATTGCTTCACACATAACTCCCATCTTGTTTTATACATTCCATGATGTGTACACGAATTCGTGGCAAGAACCGTTCCAGAAAAACGTTCGTTATAGAATGGGGTGTTCAGCTTCGATGTTGGATTTCACCCGTTGCCGCGCCCCACAAGAATCGCGAACAATTAAATGTGTTGGTAACTCAATGTGTTTTGGCGCACTCACCTGTCCCTCGATACGGTTAATCAGAAGACTCCCTGCACGCAATCCGATGTCAGCTAGTGGCTGAGCTATAGTTGTTAGAGGTGGGTGAACATGAGGAGCAAAATTCAGATTATCGAAGCCAACAAGGGCAACATCTTCAGGCACACGTAGATTGCATAGTCGCGCGGCCTGCAAGACATCTAATGCTACCAGATCATTTACCGCAAAGATTGCGTTGGGTCGGTCAGGACGCTGCAAAAGTTCAACATAGCTTTTCAAGGCGTCCGCTTTAGAGACTACTTTGTTTGGCACAATGAGGCTTTCATCATAGGCAATCCCGTATTCTTCCATTGCTTTGCGATAGCCTTCCCAGCGATCACGCACCGAGGTCGTTTGCAGCGTCTCTACATGAGAATGACAGAAGCCAATACGCTGATGCCCTAAAATCAACAGGTGTTCAGTCGCTCGGTAGCCGCCGTTCACATTATCTGGTCCTACATAGTCAATCTGTAGGTCGGGATAGTAACGGTCGATAAGAACAAGCGGAAAACGTTCTTCTTGAAGTCGCCAAATTGTTTCATCATATGAGGTATCACTCACAGGAAAGATAATTAAGCCCTTGACATGATCTGCACGAAAACGGGCGATATCGCGGGACTGCTGATCTTGATCTTCCTCTGCATAGGTGAAGCTGACGTGATAGCCGTTCAGCTTTAGAATTTGTTCGACAGAGATAAGAATGTCCATATTGAGTTGCGCCGTAGGTGGACGGTTCAAGATAATAGCGATACGTTTTTCGGAGGCAGGAGTTGTCTCTACGGCTGGAATAACTGTCGCACGACGTACAAAAGTGCCACGGCCTTGAACACGTTCCAGCAGTCCCTCCTCGACAAGTTGGGACAGCGCACGTCGAATCGTATCGCGGCTAATCTGATGTTCAGCCGCCAATTCCAGTTCTGTGGGGAGACGCGTCCCCTCAGCAAGTCGTCCATTGAGAATACGTTCACGAAAATACGTTGTGAGCTGATGATGCAATGACAGTGCATTCTCGGTCTTATTTAATTTCAGAGTCACGATAACCGTCCTTTGTGGAGCAAAAGGAAAGAGCAATAGTTGGAAGTAATGCTGACACTACCTTTCACGGTAAAATTGTATGCATACAAATAACTACAGCTAAGCATATCATACTTCTCGGAAATTTGCTAGTTTTATTGACAAATATTTCTTGTATTTGTTGCTTTTTTATATTAAAGGGTGTTCACTGTACTTCTACGACTAAAGTCATAGACCAGTAAACACTCCTATGGCAATATGAAAACTTTATAAGGGCGCAAACAAAGTTTGTATGTATCTTTACCTACAAATTTGTTGCCTACAAATATTGACAAGTGCAAATATATTCGTTACACTACTGAAACAACGATGTTTATGTTACTAGTTTGCATAGTGCCAAAGGAGGTGAACAACTTAAACATCGGTATTTCCGATTTGACAGTTGTACAGAACAAGTTCACGTTCATTTGATTGCTTGGAAAGAAGTGCATTGCAGCACTTCCTGTCTAATCTGTCTCGATACCAAGGAGGGTTATCATGTCTCACCGGATACGTTCCACTTGTATATTTAGCATCCTCGCTCTCTTCGTGAGTGCCTTCGTGGTAGCATGTGGAGGAACTTCCACATCATCCACTTCAAGTCCAGTCACACTCAGCATGTGGACATGGAAAACTGACAATCTTGCAGGACTTCAAACCATTGCCGGAGACTTCAAAGCCAAAACAGGCATCACAGTCAACGTTTCTGCTTACACTCCCGACGCTGCCTATCGCACAAAAGTTACCACCTCTGCCCAATCGTGTAGCCTCCCGTACATATTATCCTATTGGTCTGTAAGTCAATGGGATTTGGTTGCGAACGGCTTGCTGCAGAGTCTGCAAGGAAAAGTAGATGACACATGGAAAAACTCTTTCTTGCCAGGTACCTATGAGCAAAATTCAATCTATACGCAAACTGCTCAAGCTGCCTGCAAGCTAGACTCGACATGTGAGCATAGCAATGTACAGGTCGGGCAAACAGTCAGCGTACCCTATGTTGCGGGTCAAGCGATGTTTGTCTACGCGAACAAAAACCTGTTACAGCAGGCTGGTCTGAGTACACAGGCACCAAAGACCGCCGAAGAGTGGGAAACTATGATGCAAACGGTCAAGAGTAAAACCGGCACTGCTGGTCTCGTAACGGGCGTCAAAAATCCTGATGTATCGAACTTCTGGCTCTTTCAACCAATGCTGATGACAAGTTGTGGTGTAGACACCTATAATGCCATCTACACTGGAAAAGATCATTTCACCAATGCTTGTGCTGAGCGCGTGTTAAACTGGATGTACAGCCTTTCAACCAACAAGCTCTGGATGCCCGGCGTTTTACAGACAGATATCGATCCCGCAGACCAAGCGTTTGCACAAGGGAAGGCTGCATTCGACATCGGTGGCACCTACACTTTAAGTGGACTGATTGCCAACGGTATGAAAACCTCCGATCTCATCTCCTTCCCAGTCCCACCACTGGCAGGATCAGCGTATAGCAGTCTGAAGATCAGCCCTACGTCGTTAATTGAGGCTGGTATTACGAAAGATAGCAAGCACTTTGACCAAGCTTTGCAATTCCTGAAATTCTTGACTTCTCAGTCTGAGATGGAAACCTTTGCCAAACTCAACAATGACATTCCAGCTACGCAGGTTCAGAGCGATCCAGCGAAAGTAGGTTCAGTCATTGCCAGCCTTCTGAATAGTTTCAGTAAAGATTCGCCATTCGCCACAAGTGAGGGTCAGGTTCAGCAGTTGACTGACACAAGAACAACCCTTGAAACCGGTCTACAGCAGTTTATCACGGGGGAGACTACTCCGTCTGCTCTCGCAGCGAAAGTAGATGCTGCAAATCAGGCTGCTGTACACAAGTAAATAGTAGGAATACGGTACGCTTTGTCTTCGTAGTAGTATCGGTAGACGTAGAGACATTCTTGGTAGAGCGATTTACTCATTCGCTCTACCAAGAGTCCGACGAGGGTGTACTTTTCGTTTCTCACTGTCGTTTGTAGCTTTTAAGGGGTTCAATGATGAAGCAGATACAGGCAGTCCCTATAGAATCGGACGTAGTAAAGCCTTTCGTGGGGATAAGCGAGCATGTAGAGCAGAAAAGACCGAGGCAGAAAAGTTTCTGGCACAAATTGAAAGCAAATAAAGGTTTTCTGTTTGTTTTGCCTGCACTCCTACTTTTTCTTTTCTTAGGCTTATACACGGTTGTTTACTCTTTTATACTCAGTTTCTTTCGTTGGAACGGCTTTGGCGGCTTTACCCTCTTGCCACCATCTTGCACGTATCCATGCCAGTTTGTTGGTCTGGATAACTTTCGCCAATTTCTGTATCAGGACCCTACGCAAGCACAAGTTTTCTGGCAAGCGACGGCAAATACCGCCATTATGGGAGTTGCAGTTACAGTAGGCACGATTATCATTGCGCTTCCTCTGGCACTAGGTTTGAGTCAAGCAATACGTGGTATTTTTTTCTTCCGCACCGCAATTGTCCTCCCAATGGTTACAGCGGGTGCAGCAATCTACTATGTCTGGTCGTTCATCTATAATCCAGATGGTTTGCTCAATGGGCTACTAAAAGTTGTAGGATTAGGAGTTTTACAGGATCCAAATGGCTGGCTGGGTGATACAGCTCACGCACTACCTGCACTGGTTGTGGTTTTGATTTGGAATAGTGTTCCATTAGGAACTCTGCTTTATTTGACTGGTCTACAAACGCTCGAAAAAGAATTGCAAGAGGTTGCACGCATTGACGGTGCGAATGTACTACAAAGACTCTACTATGTCATATGGCCTTTGCTCCGTCCAATAACTGTGATTGTGGTTATTCTTACGCTGAACAACTTCTTACAAAATTCCTATGAAATGGTCTACCTGATGACGGGCGGTGGCCCTGCAGGACATACAAACGTCCTGGGCTTACTTGTCTTCAATTATGGGTTTGGCGATCAACAACAACTAGGTATGGCAAGCGCAATCTCCTGGGTGC
The DNA here is from genome assembly GCA_964250365.1 of uncultured Ktedonobacteraceae bacterium. Classification (GTDB taxonomy): domain Bacteria; phylum Chloroflexota; class Ktedonobacteria; order Ktedonobacterales; family Ktedonobacteraceae; genus JBBQVS01. The sequence goes on along the minus strand of CAXUGH010000042.1, from coordinate 19,603 downwards.
TGTTTTTGGTTGTCTTTCTCATCGCTCTGGTGAATCTCAAGGTATTCAGTTCACAAGAATGAGGTGAGGATACTATCCACGTCGTCGTAGACCTTACGTATGAGAAAGAGGTTCTTCTATGCAACAGAGTAGTTCATTCAGTAGGTTCGTAGTGCAGCGGCCTTTAGCGAGGACGATAAGGCGAAAGCAGCAAACGCCAGTCGTGACATCCTACGTAATTCTCATTATCTACTCCATTATCAGTCTATATCCATTTCTTTGGATGCTTTCCGCTTCTTTCAAGACAAACAATGAGGTGGTCACGGGCATCTCTCTCATTCCGCAAAACTTCCGTTGGGACATTATTGTTAGCGTATGGAAGCAGTTAGAGTTCTGGAAGTACTTTCTGAATAGCTTTCTTGTTTCGGCCTCGGTTGTTCTTGGGGTAGTGGTTATCTATGCACTAGCGGGTTACGGCTTTAGTAAGACGACCTTCTGGGGACGCGATGGCTTATTTCTCTTCTTCGTGGGTATTATGCTTGTACCAGGGGTAACAGTGCTGATTCCGCTGGTGCAGCTATTGAAAGTGATAGGACTCATTGGTCCTAATGCAACGCAAGTGACTGCTTACGCTGCCCTTGTTCTTCCTACTGTAAATGGAGGAGGTCCATTGGCACTCTTCCTATTCCGTAACTATTTCAATAGAATTCCCGATGAATTGCGCGATGCGGCACGGGTTGATGGCTGTAGCGAGTTCGGTATCTTCGCACGCATTTTTCTGCCAATCGCTCTTCCCGTTATTATAACGGTAGGAACATTGAATTTCATCTCTAGTTGGAACGCCTATATCTTACCCTCGGTTGTCTTGAACAACAGTAGCTGGTACACCTTACCATTACAACTCCAGTATTTGGACCAACAATCGGTGATTCAATGGAATATACGGATGGCAGGCTCTTTAATCACTACTGTTCCGCTCGTCATTGGCTTTATTCTGCTCCAACGCTACTACATAAGTGGCATTACAGCTGGTGCGGTTAAAGGATAGGTATACACAGTTAATGTTCGTGGTCATTATTCGTAGGGATGAGCTTGATTGTGTAGTAACACGCTTTTGTGTTGTTTCTGTAGTTCAAAAGATGACGCGCAGTATCGTCGCTACCGTCATCATCGCCAAAGAAGGAGATCCGCTATGTTTTTACACCTGAAACACACTCTACAGTTGCACGTTAGAAGAGCATTACTAACCGTTGTTGTGATGTTCGGACTTATAATTGCTCTGTTAAGTCCGTTCGCAACACAAATCTTTCATCTGCCTCGTGCTACTGCTCATGCAGATGCGTCCGCGATACCAGCGCAGTTTATTGCCAAGCTCTATACGGAGGGGTTAGGGCGTGCCCCCGATCAAGGTGGATGGAGTGGAGATGTAAGTTACTTCCAAGCAAATGGGTGCAATACGAATACGCTGAGTACTCTAGGCCAACAAGTCTACACATCCTCAGAATTCACGAATGACTACAGTGACAATGGGGCACGAGTCTTAGCACTGTATCGTGGTGCATTGAATCGTGACGCAGATCAGGCAGGATTTGATAGCTATGTCAGCCAGTTGAATGCAGGCGCGGATTGGCAATCAGTTGTAAGTTCTCTATTCGCTGGTGGGGAGTTTGCTAATCTAACCGCGAGTATTTGCGATAGTGCCAATCCTAACTATCACTTCGGAGGACAAACACCGCCAACGCCACAAGCGGGTAGCACAGGCTATACGGGTGATGAAGCGGGTTTGCAGAATGCCCTCAATAGTGCAAGCTCAGGCTCAACTGTGTATGTTGCTCAGAAGGCGGTGATAGACATCACTAGTTCTCTTACAATTCCCAGTGGAGTGACTCTGGCAACCTATGGAAATCCTGGACCAACACAATATGCACTGATGGCACGTCTTGTACGCATTTCGTCTTATCAGGGAGCTGTAGTGAGTATCAACGGTGGCGGAACATTGACGAGTGTGTGGGTGGATGGTCAGCGCAACGTCCTGGGATATGAAAAGTTGGGTGGGGGTCAGTTCGATAACACAAATGTTACTTCTTTAGGTGGAGATGGCACAACAGTTTCAAACAACAAACTGTCGGACCCTCAAGGCGGTACCGACTTCTATTCAGCAGGTGCAGCCAATGGTTATCCATGCTCGCATGAAACTATCAGCGGCAACTTGGTCACTGCCTATAGCACCAATCATGGCTACACTGATAACTCCGATGGACTTACAATGGCGTGTGAGAACCTCGACATCGAGAACAATAATATTGTTGATGTCACGGATATCGGCATCGTGCTTTTCTCTAAGAACGGTGTTACGCAGAACTCGACTATCAACAATAATACGATTGTATCCGCAGGCAACTCAATCAATGGGCCAATCGCCGCTGACCCTACCACAGGTGGGAATACACCAGGGACAACGCTTGATTACAGCGGAACAACCTTCAGCAATAACCTCTTCTGGACAGGTCCTAATACGTCGTTTGATTTTGGCATCATTGCTGGTGTACGCGAGTGGTTTTCCTCAAGCACAGACACAGATGCTACCGGAGCCAAATTTATTAACAACACAACGGGATCATTATCCGCGCGTGTACGAGCAGGCATAGCAGTTGCTGGAATGCTTAATGTAACAATTAGTAATGATAGCGATCATCCCCTATCATTCATTCTCGTCACACTTCCTGGCGGTCAACCAGCGGCAAACTGTCCGAGTGGTAATGTGATCGCGGAAGTCTCAGCGGGAAATGCTTCGGGCACATTCCCCACTCCTGATGTGGATGCTAATTTCGACAACTGCTTGTAACAATTCAGCGATGCTCATTTTCTCTGCTTACCATTTGGGAGAGGAACTTTGATGGATAAGACGTTTACAATTTATGTGATTCACTCGGCTCACACCGACATCGGCTACACGCACCCACCAGAACAGATTAAGTTGATGTACCTGGATCACTATGACCATGTGCTGGATATATGCCAACGTACAAAAGACGCTCCTGAAGAGGAGCGTTTCAAATGGACGTGCGAGACATCCTGGCAAGTCCAGCACTATCTCCGCCATCGCCCAGAGCGCGAGGAGGAGTTTCTGGCATGCGTGCGACGTGGACAGATTGAGATTACCGCTTCCTATCTCCACTTCTTTGATATGATTGATGCTGATGCATATCGCCGCAGTTTGCAGTGGGTTGTTCAGTATTGTCGAGAGAAGCAATTGCCTTTGCACACTGCCTTACATTGCGATATCAATGGTTGGCCCTGGGCAGTAGCAGACATTCTGGCGGACTATGATATACCCTATTTTTGTAGTCAAGTGCATCTCGATAGTGCAACTGATCCACTAGGGCGAAGGGGTAGCGGTCACTACTTCTGGCTGCTTGAACAAGAACGCTTGAAGAGGGATATGCCGATTCGTATACCACAAGCATTCTGGTGGCAAGGTCCGAACGGCAAGAAAGTTTTGCACTGGCTAGGCGAGCACTATCTACAAGGCAATGTATTAGGTCTCTCTGGAACTACAGGTTTTGCGGCGAACAAGTCACGTTATTTTACCGAGACGGATCGCATGTCTGCTGATGAACTCTATGTCACAGCGGAACGCGAGCTACCTCGCTATCTGGACCGCCTACATATGGATGGCTACTCGCTGAATTGTCTCCTGCTGAGTACAGGTGGCTTCTACGTTGACAATTCGCCCCCTGACGAACGCTGGTGCCAAGTGATTGCGCGTTGGAATCGCGAACATACGACACTTCGCATTCGTACCGCGACTTTGAGTGAGTGGTTTGCGGCACTCTCACAAGAGCTTGATAAAGAAAATTTGCCGACATATAACCTTGCTTGGCCTGACCATTGGGCGCATGGGCTTGGAGCCGCTACTCCGCGTATCGCTCAGGCACGACGTACACAACGGCGACGTGCTGATGCCATTGCAGTTGTACAGCAGGCAAATTCCGCTTATGCAAGTAGTTCGCTAGAGCAAGCACTTGAACATGAGCGCCTTGCTCTTGAACATACCTATGATGCGTGGTCAACAACAGCTCATCCATCGTCACCCATGAATGATTTCGCGCAATCCTCTAAAGAGTTAGCATTTCACCGCGCTGAGCTGTACTTAGAAGAGGCTATCGGTCATGCCTTACGCGCTACTCATTCCGCAGCAGAGAATCGTGGATTCCTCTATGTTGGTCCCTCAACGCGCTATGACGGACAGTACACAGTGCATTTCAAATCCGATGATATCCAAATTGATCCTGCAACTCAGATGCTTATCAGCGAGGACGGTAAGAGTTATCCCTTTCAACGTGATGATAGCGATCTGCCGCATTTTGTAGCCACACTTCCCCTTGTACACGACAAGATGATGCGCTTTAGTTTGTCAACACGCACACAGAGAGAGGCAAAGAGCAACTATGAACAAGAGACTGTGCTGGAATCACCTGCTTGGCAATTGGAGGTAGACCCAACCACCGGAACACTACGACATTTACAAGAAAAGCTAACGGGACGTGAGTGGGTAGAAACGTCACATGAGTACGGTTTTGGACAACTCGTGCAAGAGGTAGTTGTACACCCATTAGGGCGTGAGGCAGTGGGAAATTTGGCACGCTTTATCGCCTTAGATGTTGCTACCGACGAGGCACGCGACAGCTTCGCCACGCTCCCCATTTTCGCTCACACGACACCGAGAATGAGTGGAAAAGCACACAAAGAAAAGGGAAATGTCTTTGATGCGATCACGCTCGTCGGACAAGCCGAGCGCATTGGACAAGTACAAATCACTTGGCGTAACTATCATACAGTTCCATTAGTCGAGTTGGTATTGGATTGGAACAAAGCTTGGAATGATCTGCCCGAGGCAGCCTATGTTGCCTTCCCGTTCGCCACAACAAGCGGTCAACTACTCCTAGAAACAGGGGGAGGTTTCTTTCAGCCTGGTAGTCACGTTCAAGGTGGACAATTGCCCGGTACGTGTGTTAGCTATTATACAATACAACGTGCCGCACGCATTACCGATACTGATGGTAGGACATTGCTCTGGTCGCCCGTTGATGCTCCCCTGGTTATGCCCAACAAGATACACTACAACAATTGGGAGGCAACCGTGCCGTGGCAATGGAACGGTTTTCTCGCCTCTATGCCAGTCAATCACTACTGGCATACAAATTTTCCAACGAGTCAACGTGGCTTCATACGATTGCGCTACCGCTTCTTGAGTCCGCATGGCTATAGCGACGATGAGCAAGCACTTGAGATATCGCAACCAATCGAGGCACTTGGCTGGTGCTAGGAGGAAATTAACGGAAGCCCCCTCTTCTCTTAGAAGAGGGGGCTTTGACTTGAAAGAAGTCAAAGCATGTCCTCGCAACCAATTCTCGTCTTTCTACATTCCAAGCGAAACATTTTTTATTTGCATTCATAGGGATAGTACGTACTAACCCCTGACAAGCGTTCCATTTTGCTCATGTCGAACGTGTTGACTAGAGAGAAAATTAAATTATACTAAGGAGACGCGCACGTTGCTTCGCTCGTGCGCGGACGCGATACATCGGGTCCCTACGGTTC
>CAXUGH010000042.1:9705-13920 GCA_964250365.1 uncultured Ktedonobacteraceae bacterium | reverse complement strand
TTCCTTGGAGTGATGAGAGGGAAGAGAGCATGGCGGACAATTCGACAGAAATCACAGAATTGACAGATATTCTCGATAAGGATATCGAGGCTATCGTTGCGATGAGGATGAATGCAGAACGCAAGGTGAGTTATCATCAACGACTTATAGAGAAAGCTACGAATAGGCTGGGACGACCGGCTGCCGCTTACGTTATCTTGCTCATCGTAGTAGCATGGATAACGATAAACCTGTTTCACAAGTTACTGGGTCTTCCAGGCTTTGATTCGCCGCCATTTGCATGGCTACAGGATACGGTAAGCATAACGGCATTGCTGATGACTGTTTTTATTCTCGTCACTCAGAATCGGCAGGAAAAGTTTTCTGAGCAGAGACGACATCTTGACCTGCAAATTACGCTTCTCACAGAACGCAAGGTGAGCAAGATTATAGAGCTTCTCGAAGACCTGCGCCGTGATCTGCCATCCGTCAAGAATCGCGTAGATGCAGAGGCCGATGCTATGCAAGAACCTGTCGATCCTCATACAGCCCTCACGTCACTGAATGAGACGTTACAAGAGGCAACGAAAGAATACGAACTTGAAATCGAATAGCTAGTACAATGGCGTATTCAACACGGTATCGTAGAACATTAACTCAAATTCGTGGCTCAGACGCACCGCGCGTAGAATACGTTGTAGTTCGTCTTCGGCTGTGTAGCGTGCGAGGAGCGTCTCATCGACGGGCGTGACCAGTGCGCCGATTTCGTCGTGTGCGGTGAAAAACGCGACTTGCTCCTCGCTTAACCAGTAGTGCTGCATTAAGGCGGGGGCAATACGAGCGCAAATCTGTACAAAAATGTCCTCGCTCGCACTTACCGCTGCCAGTTTCTCCTCTGGTCTGCCAACTGTGAGCATGTAGAAAAAGTAATTTGTGAGTGCCATACACCCGACGAGCGGCTCGTTTGCGTCGAAATCCTCTCTTGTGAGACCTAGAGCTTCACCGAAACGCAGCAGTAGCTTATAGCCTCCCACCTTCGCGTTGAGCTTGCTAATGAGGAGTTCCTGCACGTCAAGTTCAGAGACGCCAGCGATAGCAAGGGCGTCCAAGCGATATGCCTCACGTACCAGCCACCAATCCTGGAGCGCGAACACACGTAACCGCGCTCTATCCAATGTTCCATCTTCGATCTGTTGCCATAAGGGATGATGGAGCAAACGGTGGCGTAAGTCTTGTATATCTCTGGGGAACACTGTATCTGCAAAACTCATACAATTTTTCCTTTCTTTTTGTGACATACATCATAGCACTCCTACACAGAAACATGGTATTGTGTAAATAACTTCATGATACGTTATTATACGTAGTGTTTATTCGATTATTTCGTCTGCTACGAAGTAGGCACGCACTTTTCTTTTCAAACCAGTTATGTCGATAAGGAGCAGCACTTTCATGAACGATCAGAATTCATATTACCCTAACAGTCAACAAGACCCTTATAGCGGTGGGCAGTATGGGAATAATAACCAACCACAGCAGCCCGCAGAGACCGTGTATGGCTCATATGGGAATCAGGAGCAACCATCGTATTCATCTGTCCCGCAACCCGCACCGTACCAGCTAGGTTCGCAACCACCCTCATCGTATCCGTCGCCTGGATATGGACAGCAGAGTATGTATTCGGGTAATCCTTACATGCCTGCACCGCAATCGGGTGGATCGAATGGTGGCTTTGCTATCGCGGGGCTTGTGCTTGGCATTGTGAGTATCGTCCTGTTCTGGGCTTTTTACCTGGGCATTCCAATTGCTATCGTCGGCATTATTATGTCGGCACTGGGCAGACGTTCTGTTGAGCGTCGCACGATGGCAACTGTAGGTTTGGTACTCTCCATCATTGCAGTTGTGCTTTCGCTCTGTATCGTCGGTCTTGGTATCTTTGCGATTCTGCACGCAGGATCAACATCTAACTATTAGTATGATGAGATAAGCGAAGCTGCTGGCAACAATCGTGATTGTCGCCAGACACTTTGCTTGTCTCTTTACGCCTTACTAATAATCGGTTTGAGAGCGGGATAGAGGGCTTGATACGTCTGATAACCTTCAGCATAGACGCGTTCATTTTCTTTACGCGGCTCCGTGCGCTCTATTATGCGAACCGTCTGTTCGCATGCCTCTTTCACCGATGAATAGGCACCGCTTGCGACTCCTGCGAGAAGTGCTGCGCCGAATGCGGGTCCTTCCGTCGCATTGGTTGTCACCAGTTCGACGCCCAGTATGTCGGCGATAATCTGTCGCCAGATGATACTCTTTGCACCGCCGCCGGTTGCTCGCATCTGCTCAATCGAAAGTCCTTGCTCTCGCAAAATGGTAAAGCAGTCTTTCAAGCTGTATGCAACGCCTTCAAGCACCGCACGTATTAAATGACGGCGATCATGACGCGCGGTAAGACCAATCCAGCCGCCGCGTGCATAAGCGTCCAAGTGTGGTGTGCGCTCACCTTGTAGATATGGGAGAAAAATCAGACCATCGCTACCTGCAGGTGCCATTATCGCCTCTTTTGCCAGTAGCTCGTAGGCATCTTCACCCGTCCATCGTTCCAATGCACGCTCTGGTAGACCTAAATTGTCGCGCACCCAGCGCAATGAAAGACCTGCGCCTTGTGTCACACCCATAAGATACCATGCATGTGGAACGGCGTGATTGAACGTATGCACGCGTGGCACCGGACCGGAGGTATCGACTTGTGGCGTCTCGGCGTAGGCCAGTACCACACCACTTGTACCAATCGAGACCAACCCAAGCCCTGGCACGACAACGCCATTGCCGACTGCTCCACATGCATTATCGGCACCACCTCCTGCAACCGGCGTACCCGCAATCAAACCTGTCGATGCTGCTACTTCGTTGGTGATACTACCGCTTACCCCGTCAGCAGCAATGACAGGCGGCAAGAGCGAAGGAGAAAGCTCAAGAGCCTGTAACACCTCTTGCGACCATACGCCATGCTTCACATCAAGTAGACAGGTGCCAGCCGCATCCGAAATCTCCATCGCCATCACTCCTGTCAGACGATAACGAATGTAGTCTTTTGGCAGAAGCAGAGTAGTGGCTCTCGCAAATGTATCTGGTTCGTTGTCGCGTACCCATAGCAGTTTGGGCGCGGAAAAACCAGTGAGGGCGGGATTGCTCACATACTCGATGAGTTTGCTTTCACCAACTCTTTCAGTCATCTCTCTTGCCTGGACATCGCTGCGTTGATCTGCCCAGATAATACAGGGACGTAACACCTGATGCGCCTCGTCGAGCAACACAACGCCATGCATTTGACCAGAGAGGCCAATACCACGCACATCCGCAGGTTGAACACCATGCAATGCGCCCTTTTCAAGACAGGTACGAATCGCACTGATTGTTGCTTGCCACCAGTCGGCAGGATTTTGCTCCGCCCATCCAGGATGCGGGTGATACAGAGGATACTCGAAAAATGCATCGGAAAGTACCCGTCCATCCTCAGCCGCGAATAGTGCGGCCTTCACGCCCGTTGTACCGAGGTCTATACCTAGTAATGCTTGCATAGTTCGCTCCTTATCTCTTCTTTGAAGCAAGGTCAGGTCTCTTTGAGTAATCAGTAAATAGATTGTCGTAGTTGTTCAGCATAGCAATCTCCTCTCATGAATATATCTATGTAAGTATACAATTTCAGATGGAGAACGGACATTGCTGCGCTCGTCCGAGGGCGTGATAAATCAGGCACCTACGCCTGATCCGAGGGCGTGATAAATCAGGCACCTACGTCTGGATTGCATTTACGGCTGGCTTCTGTCGCTGTATTGTCAGCCATAATAGTGACATAGCAGCAGTCAACACAATAACGTAGGGTAGGAGTATCCATAGTCCAAGCAGTTGAGCGAGGTTGCCTACAAGCCAGGGAAAGAGGGCGGCTCCCATGCTGCCGAGGCTGGCAAGAAAACCTATCGCGCTCGCCAGGAGACGTGATGGTACCAATTGCGACATGAGGGCAATTGTGGTCGGGAAAATTGGGCCGAGCCAGAAACCTGTCAGGCATAAGCCTATTGCGGAAACTCCACTCAAGGGCACCAGCCAGATGAGAAGAGTACTCATCACCACACCAACAAGGCAGACTTGTATGAGCCGCCTGTCACCGAAGCGTCGTGCAACCTGTGGCAATAAGAGACGCCCAAGCGTGAGACCAATCCAATACCCGCTCACAGCCCA
>CAXUGH010000042.1:0-9605 GCA_964250365.1 uncultured Ktedonobacteraceae bacterium | reverse complement strand
GTGGCAATAAGAGACGCCCAAGCGTGAGACCAATCCAATACCCGCTCACAGCCCAGCCTGAAAATAGGGGAATGCCATGTCTTTCTTCGAGCAAAAAGCTATAACTCCAACTGCCAAGACTCACCTCGGTTCCAACGTAGAAGAGGAGAAATAAAGCAGCAATCCACACAACTTTGCGTTTGAGAGTGTCCGTCAAAATATTTCTCTCGGCTTTGGTAGCACTCTCTTGTTCTGGCGAAGTACGACCTCTAAAGAACATTGCAACACACACAATCACAATTGCACTCACAACTGCCCATGTGCCATAGACGAAGTTCCATCGCAGTCCCACCGCTAATATTGTTGAGGCTACTAGCGGACCAAGTAACGCGCCTGTACCATAGAAGGCGTGTAGATAGTTCAGGAGAGCCGTATTACGCGGCAAGCCAGCAATATACGAGTTCAAGCCTGCGTCGAGCGTACCAAGCCCGAATCCTAATGGTAGCAGCATAAGCAGGGTTATCCAGAAAGGCGGAATAAAGCTGAGTACAACTGCACTTGTTAAAAAGCATCCAACGCCTAGCAAAAGGAATGAGCGGATACCGAGTTTTGCGACGAGCGGTCCACTGTTGAACGCGGCTATCAGATAACCGAGTACCGACGAGAAGAATAGCAACCCTATGATTGCCTTGTTGACGCCATATTGAATTTGCAGACTGGGAAGCAGTACTCCAATTGCACCATCACTAGCACCAATGAGTATGAAGGTGAAAAAGGCAACTGCAATCTGCATACGTAGTGCAGGTGTTCTAACTACTTGTTTCTTCGCTTCAACTGTTGTCATAATGAGAAATATCCAGTCTAATAACCTAAGAATTATCTGACGATCCAAGTACACACTTGACACATGCAATTTTCCGCTCTATACTGCATTAACAAGATGATACACGCACAAAGACGCAAAGTCAAGGCATTTTTGAGAAACGACGAAAATATTACATGATGTTAAAAGAAGAAAGACAACGTTACATAGTAGACAAACTCAGAGTTGAGGGAAAAGTTTTAGCAACAGAGCTATGTGAGTCGCTTCAGGTTTCAGAAGATACCATACGTCGTGACCTTCGTGACCTCTTTGAGATGGGAGTGATTCAGCGCGTTCATGGCGGTGCGTTGCCGCGATCAACTACGGAAAACTATGTTACTCGACAGAAGCAAAATGTCGCTGCTAAGGTTGAAATTGCTCAGGCCGCCATACAACTTGTTCATAATGGACAGGTAATTATCATGGATGGTGGAACCACTACATATCAAGTCGCTCAACGGTTACCTTCCGATCTTCGTGCTACCATCATCACGAATAGTCCTGCCATTGCCACTCTGCTTGCTGAACATAGACAGGTAGAAGTCATTCTACTTGGGGGGAAGCTCTACAAAACTTCACTTGTCACGACTGGAGTAGAGACGGTCGAGGGTTTGCGTACCTTCAAAGCCGATATCTGCATGCTAGGGATTTGTAGTTTACATGTGGATGTTGGTATCTCTATTCCTGACCTGGAAGAACTGTACGTGAAACGTGCTATGATAGCAAGTTCTGCTGATGTTGTTGCCCTGGCATCAAGCGAGAAGCTTGATACAGCCTCTCCCTACATCGTAGGCGCAATCAAGGAACTTACTCATCTGGTGACAGACGCCTCTGTTCCAGCACAAACGCTTGCTCCGTATCGTGACAGAGGAATCACAATTCTAAAAGGCTGATACATGCCATAGAATACAGCCATAGGTGCCACCTGTTTTTTTCGATACTAACCGGTATTCCAGTCAATTCCGCTGCAAGGTCAAGCGTCACTCTCTTTAATTTTTTAAAGCGCATTATCGCTCCCTACAACAGCTTTTCGGCGCAACACGTTATAGTGCGGCGCGTCGAAGTGGCGCGTTCTGCGGCGAAACTCGAAGGTGAAGCCGGGCCAGATCGTGGTGTTGCGTCCGTTGGCATCGAGATACCAACTGGAACAGCCAGACGCCCAGACGGTACCCTTCATGCGTCGCTGCATCTCCATATTGAAATTGTCCTCTTGCTGCTGCTGAATCTCGACGGTTTGCAGGTCGCGTGTATTCATTGTACGTAGGCAATCGAGAATATACGCTATCTGCGATTCGATCATGTAGACCATTGACGTGTGCCCAAGTCCGGTGTTGGGGCCGATGAGCAGGAACATGTTGGGGAAGTCCGCGACAGCCGTGCCGAGATAGGCGCGGGAACCTTCGTGCCACTTGTCGGAGAGCGATTGACCGTCGCGCCCTAAGATGCTCTGTGGTAGCTGAGCATTGGTGACGTGAAAGCCTGTGGCACAGATAAGCGTGTCAATCTCATGCTCTACACCATCTTCGGTGATAATGCTCGATTCCCCTATCTCACGAATGCGCTCGGTCACAACATCAACATTGGGCTGCGTGAGCGATGGATAGAAGTCATCGGACAATAGGACGCGTTTACAGCCAATGGTGTATTTTGGCGTCAGCTTTGACCGCAGTTCGGGATCGGCAACCTGTCTTTCGAGATGCTCATGTGCTAACGTCATGCCCTGTGCTAGCCTGTCGGGTTTATAGACAAAGGCATAGGCGGTGAGTTCGCGCTGTGCATAGTACAGAGCGCGAATTGCACGTTGCGTGAAGGGTAGCAAGCGAAACAGAGTACGTTTCCAGGAAGCAATGGGTTTGTCTAAGCGCGGTAAAATCCAGGGCGGCGTGCGCTGAAACAACGTGAGATGCGCGACCTGTGGCTGAATGCGTGGCACAAATTGAATAGTTGAGGCACCCGTACCAATCACACCTACGCGCTTGCCCGTCAGGTCGTAGTCATGTCTCCATGTCGCCGAGTGGAAAAGCGTACCTTTGAAATTTTCAATGCCTTTAATGGCTGGTAGCGATGGCTCACTAAGCGGTCCATTGCCCAGGATAAGTACATCGGCACGTAAACGACCTTGCGAAGTGGTGATATACCAGCACTGCTCGTCCTCATTCCAATCGGCACGCTTCAATTCGGTATTCCATTGGATGTGTGGCAAGACATCGTACTTTTGAGCGCAGTAGCGCAGGTAGTCCCAGATTTCGCGCTGCGAAGAGTAGGTGCGTGTCCAGTTTGGATTCATCGCAAAGGAGAAGGAGTACAGGTGCGAAGGCACATCGCAGGCGCAACCAGGGTACGTGTTATCGCGCCATGTACCACCGATGTCCGCCGCTTTCTCAAGCACGGTAAAGTCGTTCTGCCCCTGCTGCTTGAAACGAATCGCCATGCCAAGCCCAGAGAAGCCCGTGCCGAGAATGGCAACATGCACATGGCGCATCGGCTCCTCCCCGTTAGCAGCTTCAGTTGTAAGTGCTACATGTTTATCGTCGTCAGAGAGAAGCTTGCGATCATCGTTGCTCGCAGAAATCTGGGACATGGGAACTTCCTCCAAGAAAGGGTGACGGTCAGCTATTTGGTAAAAGTATATCATATGTATCGGTATCTACGTGATTTTATAAACTCAGTTACGAGGGGAGTAATTATTACCCATCATTACCGCGTTTTGTCGTGGGGATGAGTAGGATGAAGGATGGTGGGAGCGTATGTGAGAAGAAATCATTACTATTATTACCATTATTACCGAGTGGCGGTGTGACTATAGGAAAATCATTACTGTTATTACCATTATTACCGAGAGGTAGCGACTCAGCGAGAGTGGGTTAACGGTGAGTAGATGTTCTCATCGTGAGGTCTATGAGGCAATTATACCTGGGAAGAGGGGGGAAAAGCAAGGGGAATACGAAAAAACCGTCACAAGCCTAGCAGCAACCATGAGAACAATGCTGCGAATGGCATCCACACGCCTATTATCACACCAAGCAGGGCAACTTGCGACCACGCACGACGTTCGATACGATCATAGAGCAGAGGCAGGGCGGCAACAATGAGTCCTTCAAAGAGCAGAACATAGAGTGGTGTATGCCCAAGCATGAGATGTGTTGGTTGGTAACGCCACCAATTGCCGTAGTAGGCCATCTCTTCGTAGAGCGGTATCTGAATGGCACCAATCAGACCACTGAGAACAGTGGCTTTACGGAGACCTAATAATGCTCGTAACCGCCATGCGATGTAGCCGAGGTGTGTCAGTATGACCATCCACGAAAGGGGCATGTAGAGCGGCGAAGTCCACAGAGTCGGAGCATTAGTAGGATAAACAAGCGAATGTGCGAAGTTTTGACCGGAGGCATCGGTGAATAGTTCACAGATGCCAGCAATAAAACCTGCTAATAGCAGTCTACCAACTAGCGGACGCATATCTTTGAGAAGTAACAAAGCGAGCAGATAGAGAGAAAGCACAACCTCAATTGCGCCGACGTACCACCAGTGCGTTGTGATGTCGATAAACGAGAGTACAAAGTCCGAGAGAATACCGACGCCAATAGCGGCGTCGAGCCACGTAAAGGTATGAGCAGCGGCTCTTGCAGCAAGAAACTTTTCGATGGGTGTTTGCGCGAACGTTGGAGGCGCGAAGCGTTTTAGCAGAGATGGATTTGTGTGTAGCATAGTGATTCCGTTTAGGCTATAGAAATGCAAATATGTAATTCCTATGATAGATTATAGAGCAACAGAGAGCAAGCATGACAGGGGCAAGCCCTGTCACTCCTATACACCGTTTTTGTCGCTTGCGCGTCTATAGGAGTGACAGGGCTTGCCACTTTCACGGCATACGTACAGAATACATAGAAAAGAATGTTGCCACAGGGGATGCTATAGAGTATTATTGCTGAGAAGTATACTAGGGTTGCGAGGATGTTCCATTGTCTACACAAAATGAAGCCACGACGCGCAAAGAGCGTATTGATCCTGCTTTGGCAAAGGCTGGCTGGAAGCTGAATGATCCCGCTCAGGTTGGCCTTGAAATTCCTATTGATGGTACTGATCCTAAAGCGTGGGAGGCAACGCAGAAGAAGCTAAAATCTATTCGAGAGCAACATGGTATCTATAATCTTCCCTTGCCCAAGGGGGTGAGTGATTATGCACTTTATAGACCTAATGGCGATGTTATTGCAGTTGTCGAGGCTAAAAGGACGAGCATTGATCCACGCTTGGCACAGACGCAGGCTGAATTTTACGTTACAGAGCTAGAGAAGCGACAGAATTTTCGCCCGTTTGCATTTATGACGAACGGTAATGATATCTACTTTCTCGACGCGGGTCATGCGAATAAGCGATTGGTGGCTGGCTTTTTCTCGCTTGACGACCTAGAAAATTTATTGTTTCTTCGTCAACACAAATTGCCCCTCTCGCAGATGGCTATCAATACTGCTATTACGGATCGCCTGTATCAACACGAGGCGATTCGCCGTGTGTGCGAGGCTTTTGAGCAGAAAAATAAGCGTAAAGCCTTGTTGACGATGGCGACGGGGACGGGAAAAACACGCACTGCGATGTCGCTGATCGATGTCTTTTTACGGGCTAATCAGGCGCGACGCATCTTGTTTGTTGCCGATAGGGATGCGCTGGTACAGCAGGCTATAGATGATGGCTTTAAGAAGTTTCTGCCACAAGAGCCATGTGAGCGTATCTTCACGCATGCAATAAACACAACCAGCAGATTGTACGCCGCAACGTTACAAACCATGAATCTCTGCTTTTCGACGTTTACGCCTGGATTTTTCGATCTGATTATCTTCGATGAGGTTCACCGCTCGATCTTCAATAAATGGAATGAGGTGCTGCAATATTTTGATGCCCGCCTGATTGGACTCACAGCGACACCAGCTGATTTCCTGGATCGCAATACGTTTTTGACGTTTGACTGCGAGGGCAATATCCCTACATTTTTGTATGGCTACAGGCAAGCGGTAAGTGAGGGCTATCTGGTCGATTACAATTTGTATAAGGCCAAGACAAGGTTTCAGCGCAAAGGTATCAAGGGGGTCGATCTGAGTGAGGAGGAGCGCAACGCGCTATTGGAGCAGGGGATCGATCCCGATGAGGTGGATTTCGAGGGCAGCGACCTGGAAAAACGGGTGAGCAACAAGGATACTCTGCGCCGACAATGGGAAGAGTTCATGGAGGTGTGCTATAGAGATGCTTCGGGACAGCTCCCTGGCAAGACGATTGTGTTTGCGATGACGCAGGAACACGCTTTACGCATTGCGGAGGTGTTCGAGGAGATGTTTCCGCAGTTTCCCAATATGACACGCGTGATTACTTATAAGTCTGACCATAAAGGAAGTTTGATTGACCAGTTCAAGAAAGAGGATTTGCCGCGTATCGCTATTACCGTCGATCTGCTAGAGACTGGCGTGGATGTGCCAGAGGTGGTGAATCTCGTCTTTATGCGTCCAGTGCAATCGCGTATCAAGCTGGAACAGATGATTGGACGCGGCACACGCTGTCACGAAGCCTGTTCCTACCTGGATCGCTTGCCTAATGGGAAGAAGACGGGCTTTTTGATTGTAGACTTTTGGGAAAACGATTTTCAGAAGGCAGCAGGTGAGGAGGTGGCGCAAAACCTTCCGGTGCTGGTGACACTCTTCAATACGCGCCTCAAACTATTGGAACAGTATCCAGGGCATTCGCCTTCGGAGGAACGCGAGAAGATTATCGCGGCTCTGCGTACTCAGATCGGGCGCATTCCAACGGATTCGTTTCTGGTCAAGAAGGTTCTTCCTGAAATCGAGCAGGCGTGGCAGGATTCGTTCTGGTACCGTATAACTGCGGATAAAATAAACTTTCTACGGCTCAAGGTCGGTCCCTTACTGCGCTATACCAGTGATGTAGATGTGCAGGCGACGACCTTTACGAGCAAGATTGAACGGCTCAAGTTGCATATTCTACAGGGGAAGGATACAGCAGCAACGGTAGCGTCAATCGCCGATGATGTCAGTCGGTTGCCCGATTTTGTGTATCAGGACGCGCGTTGTGCAACTGTCGCGCAGTTATGCCTCTCGTCACAATTGCGAAGCGCGACAACAACACAATTGGATTCGGTGATCGACGCGCTGGCTCCGCAGATGAAGAACAGACGCGAGAACGTCAATGCGTTTATTACGCTAGACCTGCCTGATTTTATTGAGATGCATGGCTATATTCTGCTCAGGGGCGGTAGCGAACATGTCTATGTTGATGAGTATAAGCGGCGCGTGGAGGAGCATATTCTGACGGTTGTAGAGACGCATCCAACCGTTGCCGCAATTAGTCGTGGCGAGACTGTGAGCGACTCGCAACTGATCGAACTAGAGCGGTCGTTGCGCCATGACTTGGGAAGCAGCGATATCGAGCTTTCGGAAGAGAATATCAGTAAGGCATATGGACAAAAAGTTGGCAGCCTGTTAGAATTCCTGCGCGGCCTCTTCGATCTGGACGGCATCCCGGACTACAAAGAGATTGTACAGCGGCAATTTGAGCGATACATTAGTACGCACCGGTTCAGTGCCGATCAAATTCGCTTTTTGCGAACGGTACAAAATGCATTTCTACAGAAGCGAAAGCTCTACCTGCCCGACCTGTACGAGGCACCATTTACCAGCTTTGGCAAGAATGCCGTTGAGCGTCTCTTCACACAAGAAGAGATCGCCGAGATGCTGACCTTCACAAATACACTCGCTGCTTAGGAGATATTGAGATACGATGCTTACCGATTCCAAATTACGGAGCCAAGTGGATATGTTGTGGGAGAAACTCTGGACGGGTGGCCTCTCGAATCCACTCGACGCTATCGAGCAACTGTCCTACCTGATTTTTTTCAAACGCATGGACGATGAAGAGAACTTCCGCGAGAGGCGTGCAAGAATGCGGGGTTTGTCCTATCAGCCGCATGTGCCAGAAAATATGCGCTGGCACTACTGGATACACCTCGATGCCACTCATGCGCTTCAACATTTGCGCGATGTTGTCTTTCCGTGGTTTCGTAGCCTCGGCAATGAGGGTAGTTCTTTTGAGCTATATATGCGGAACGCTGAGTTGAAGATCAACAAGTCGAATTTGCTGGTAGAGGCATGCAAGCTGATCGACCAGATACATATTTCAGATCAAAACCAGGATGTGCAGGGCGATTTATACGAGTATTTGCTGGGCAAGTTGAACACGGCAGGACGCAATGGGCAGTTTCGCACACCACGCCACATCATTCGTATGATGGTACAGATGATTAACCCACGTCCGAAAGAGCGTGTCGCTGATCTGGCAGCGGGTACGGGTGGCTTTCTGGTCAACGCCTATCAATACATCCTTGAACATGCTACCCCTACGGAAAGTTTGAGCTATGACGCCGATGGTTGGCCTCATAATCTGACAGGTGAGTTGCTGACGGAAGAGCAACGCGAGTTCTTACAAAGCGAGGCGTTTCGCGGCTACGATAACGATTCGGGCATGACAATGTTGCGTATCGGCTCGATGAACCTGATGCTGCACGGTATCGGGCAGCCACGTTTTTACTACACGGACACGCTCTCGAAAGAGTTCAATG
Organism: uncultured Ktedonobacteraceae bacterium; assembly: GCA_964250365.1. GTDB lineage: Bacteria > Chloroflexota > Ktedonobacteria > Ktedonobacterales > Ktedonobacteraceae > JBBQVS01. The sequence continues at coordinate 1,143 of CAXUGH010000042.1, read as the reverse complement.
AGGCCAAACAGTACGACGTTATCCTGATGAATCCACCGTTTAAGGGAGCGGTCGATGCGAACGATGTGAGTCCAACGCTACCGAGCAATACCACAAAATCGGAACTTTTATTTCTGCATCTCATCCTACGTACACTAGACATGGGTGGACGCGCCGCCGTGATCGTGCCCGATGGCGTCCTCTTCGGCTCTAGCAAGGCGCATATAGATATTCGTCGGAAGTTGATCGAGGAAAACCGCCTGGATGGTGTGCTATGTATGCCGAGCGGTGTATTCAAGCCATACGCGGGCGTCTCCACGGCAATTTTATTTTTCACGCGTGGCGGTACCACTGAACACACATGGTTCTACGATATGGACCATGACGGCTTTTCGCTCGACGATAAACGCCAGCCCGTGAGCGAGAACGACATACCCGATATTCTCACCTGTTGGCACAACCGCCACAATCCCCACTTTCAGGCCACACGTAACCAGCGTCTACAGGACTTGAAAGCGCAGGTGGCACCCTTGAAGGCCGAAAAGCTCACGATGCAGGCGGAGATCAACCGCCTCACCTTCGAGAGCGTGATAGCGGCAGAAGAGAACGGCCCCATCCATAGCGAACTAGAGCAGGCGCAATACATGCTGACCGAACTACAAGCTCGCATCAACCCGCTGCAATGGGAGATCAACCAACTCACACGCCAATTCTGGGTTCCAAAAGAACAGGCGCGAGCAAATAAGTACGACCTCTCCGCAAGCCGCTACAGGCAGATAGAGCGGGATGAGAATTATTATGAGTCTCCTAGAAAAACGATGAACAGGTTGCTTACATTAGAGAGAATGATAAAAGACGAGATTAGAGAGCTAGAGGAAATAATAGGATGAGAAAAGTACCACTCAAGGAGTTTGGAGAATTCATAAACGGGCGTGCATTTAAGCCCGAAGAATGGGGAACTAAAGGTCTGCCTATTATTAGAATTCAGAATTTGACGGGGAGCAGTAAAGTTGTAAATTTTTACAGGGGTGAATTTGATAAGAGACATCTAGTAAAGAAAGGAGATATTTTAATTTCTTGGTCAGCTTCTTTAGGAGTATACATATGGGAAGGTGACGATGCTATATTAAATCAGCATATTTTCAAAGTTGTCCTTAAAGATAC
>CAXUGH010000041.1:9015-24269 GCA_964250365.1 uncultured Ktedonobacteraceae bacterium | reverse complement strand
AAGCAGTGTCATGACTGGTACTCTCGATTACATCGGGATAAAGTGTGCCTTGTGCTAGAAACGAGATTGGCCCGTGTTGCTCCTCTAAGCGTTCAGCCTCAGCCTCGAAGACGCGAATAAACTCCTCGCCGATAATGCGCCGCTTCTGTTCAGGGTCGATCACGTCGGCGAGGCGAGCGAGGAAGCGTTGTTGTGCATCAACGACAACAAGCGGAATATGCATGTGCGTCCCAAAGGTGTCAATCACCTGCTCGCGTTCACCAGCACGCAAACAGCCCGTATCGACAAATACGCACGTCAATTGATCTCCAATTGCGCGATGTACAAGCAAAGCAGCAACAGCCGAATCAACGCCACCTGAGAGTCCACAGATGACGCGCTCGTTGCCAACCTGTTGCCGTATCCCCTCAACTGCCTCTTCGATGACCGAATTTGCAGTCCATGAGCCATCGCAGCCACAAATGCGGAATAGAAAGTTACGAATCAACTCCTTACCCTGTGGTGTGTGCGATACCTCTGGATGGAACTGTAGACCAACCATGCCTCCTTCATTGGCAATCGCGGCAACTGGATTGCTTTCCGTCGTTGCAATAACGCGAAAGCCCTGCGGTAGAATATCGACGCTATCGCCGTGGCTCATCCATACTGGCAGGCGTAGTGCGGTTTCGACTGGCATAAGGTGGTCGGTCTGTGCAGGCGAAACGGCAATGTCTTCAAAGATACGAAAGGCCCCTTCATGAGGCATACTGGCAAGCACTTCGATGGTGGCTGGGCCATATTCGCGCAACTCATGTGTCAGCTCGACATGTCCACCAAGTTGTGTTGCCAGCAGTTGCATGCCGTAACAGATACCTAGAATGGGAATACCACTTGTAAGAATCGCAGGATCGCACATCGGCGCATGCGCATCGTACACACTTGCAGGACCACCCGACAGGATGAATCCCTTAATATCAAGGTGTTGCTGTAGTGATGCCAGCGTTGTTGATGCTGGCAGCAATTCGCTATAGACAGAACACTCGCGCACACGACGGGTAATCAGCCGACTATACTGCGAACCAAAATCGAGAACAATAATCGCCTGTCGGCGTTCCTGAGGATGCATGAGCGTCCTTTCCTTCTGAGTCTTCAATACATCTATTGTAAGAATAAATCTATTATAAGAGGCATAGGTAGCATGACAGGGGCAAGCCCTGTCACTACTATACCACGATGTGCCACTACGTGGCTTGCCACGAGTCCGTCTATAGTAATGACAGGGCTTGCCCCTGTCATGCTGCTCAGATGTCTGTTACTGTTACACGCGTGGACCACCTGCGACGTAGATAATTTGACCGCTGACAAAGCCTGCCTCTTCTGAGGCAAGGAAGGTGATGACGTTGGCGACATCGCGTGGTTGCCCGACGCGCCCAACCGGAATCATTTTCGCGCCCGCCTCGATCTGCGCCTGTGGGTCAAGTCCCATTCTACGAGCGGTGGCACGCGTCATCTCGGTGTCGATAAAGCCGGGGGCGACGGCGTTCGCAGTGATGCCGAAGCGACCAAGTTCAATCGAGAGTGTGCGCGTCAAACCTTGTAGACCAGCCTTCGCCGTCGAGTAGTTCGACTGACCGCGATTGCCCAGTGCGGACGTAGAAGAGAGCGAGACGATGCGACCATAGTTTTGCTTCACCATTTGGGCCTGTGCCGCGCGACTACACAGAAATGCACCCTTGAGATGCACGTTCATCACCGTGTCCCAGTCGTCGTCGGTCATCTTAAATAAGAGATTGTCGCGCAAGACGCCCGCGTTATTGACAAGAATGTCGAGGCGTCCAAAATAGCTCACCGTCTGGTCTATCGCCGCCTGCACCATAGCAGCATCGGCGACATTACAGGGAACTACCAGCCCCTCGGAGCCGACTTTTTCCAGTTCGGCAGCCACCTGCTTACACCCCTCCTCGTCGATGTCGGCGAGGGCGACGCGTGCCCCCTCTTCCGCCATGCGTAGGGCAGTCGCGGCCCCAATGCCACGTCCAGCACCAGTCACAAACGCCACTCGTCCATCGAGTCGTCCCATGAATTTGCTCTCCTTCAACGTTGATTTCGTAGGGGCTATAATTCATTACGCCCTCGTCCCCAACGATCCGTTTCCCATCTATTGAATACGTTCCTCAATCCTTGTCATGTGATGTGTTGTCGAACAGGGCGTAATGAATTATAGCCCCTACGCCATTGTTTGTCTGTATCCAAATTTCCCTTAGTATATCACACTACTTGACAAACCCTTTCCAAAATTCTAAAATATAAACATAAATTTATGAAATAAAAGTTTATGTGAAATAGTTATCATAGGTGACGAGAGGAGCGTTCTCTCATGGATGACTGGCGCGAACTCAAGCTCATGACGAAGGCACTGGCGGATGTGGCACGTCTCACCATCGTCTATCATCTGGCTCGCCAGGAGGAGACGACGGTAACGGCTCTCACTGAACTGCTACACTTGAGTCAGCCGCTTGTCTCCTGGCACCTGCGGAAGATGCGCCGCGCTGGACTCATCTCTATGCGTCGCTCTGGTCGGCAAGTCTACTGCTCGCTTAATCGACAGAAATATCAACTGTGTTTGCAACGGCTGAATACCCTGGTTGATCCGACGTTACCGATGGATGCACCGCCTGTCGGCAATGATCTCATCGAGGCGGATTTGAACGTAGAAGAGTGAGGAAGCCAGAAAACAGTATTTTAACATTTCATTACATTCATTTAAGTCTGATTCTTAACTCACCTATGGTACTCTAAGAATACAGGCATATATTCCTGGACCTTATCCATCAATTGATAACAATGCAAAAAGGAGACGCATGAATACGAGCGCAGAAATGACTAGAGCCACCGAGAAGGGAATTGCGGGAACCGCGATGTTGAAAAAGTCACGCCAGATGACGGCTCAGCAGGCGTATGTAGCAGGGAAATTGGGCAAAGCAGATTTGCACATGCATAGCACATATAGCGACGGTGTTGGTACGATTGAGCAAATTCTTGACTACGTTCAGCACAAGACCGACCTCGATGTCATCGCGCTTACCGACCACGATGTCATCGAAGGGTCGAAGAGAATGCGCGACCTCTGGCAACAAGGCGACTATCGCTTCGACTTTATCGTTGGCGAAGAGGTCACGACAAAAGAGGGTCACTTGCTCGGCCTCTTCATTGAGAAGTTGGTGCCGCAGGGCTTGAGCATGGAGCGTAGCATCGACCTCATTCACGAGCAGGGTGGCCTTGCAGTCATCGCGCACCCCTTGCATCCTCTCTTCAGACACAGTTGCTCGCGCGAAGTCATGGACCGCATTCACAGCAATAAAGATGTGTGGTTCGACGGTGTTGAGACGTGGAATGCTAGCTTCTGCGGCATCTATGCCAATCAGCAAGCGATGCGAGCCAACCGCGAAGTATACTTGCTACCGGAGTTGGGCAACAGCGATGCCCACACATTGAACGGTATCGGGCGTGGTCGCACATGGTTCGAGGGCAAGAGCGCACAGGATGTACGCGCTAGCATTGAAGCAGGTGTGAGTGCCCCAGGCGGTCGCTTGTGGGATGTGCAGGACTACCTGCACTGGGCACGTTTCCGCGTGAGCAAAGAAGGGCGCGAGATGAGTCGCCGTCGCGCCGAGGCCGCCGCCCTCTCTCTCGCATAAACATTTCTCAGAAAACAAATTCAGCAATGTCTCTCCTGCACGCCTGCGGCGCACAGGAGAGACATTGCTGAATTTGTTTTCTTGTTTCTACCATTGACAAAGTTTATGCGGAATGAAAATTTGAGTCGAAGGTAGCGTGTATATTACAATAGTATCAGAAGTTATTCGTGTGTTTACAATACGAGGAAGATAAGAACTTGCTCAGAAAGCCTCAACTATCATGACAGCTATTTTTACCACACTCAAAAAAGTTCCATATCTTTTACTTACTCTCGCTTTAACCTTTGTGTTCTGGCTTCTCTATACCTTCTTTGATCTCCGTCAAGGAGGAGTGCATCTCACCATTTTTTCGACGCATGTAATGTCATTTCAATTCTTTTTAGGACGATTTGGGCTAGCCTATGTAGTTAGCCGAATTGTGCTGGATATTGCAATTTCGTTCCTCTCTGCTCTAACGATTGCTCTGGTGATTGACAACTATCGCAATGGGAACAAGCTAGTTGTAGGTTCCACCTGCTCTACTGGCGCAACAGTTATCCTTGGCTTTGCCACATTTGGTTGCCCATCGTGTGTGTTACCAATTGCGGGTACATTCGGTGCCGTACTTACCTCGGAAACACTTCCCTTGTTTGGCTTCGAGTTCAAAATCCTCTCGCTCCTCATTTGTATCGGGACGCTACTCTGGCTCTTACAGCGACTGAAACGCTCGTTTCAGATGAGTGTTAATGTAGGGGCTTGAATAAGCGGTTTAAGCAAATGAAGAGAAAACTCAACGGACGACAACTCACTTTTCACTGGTATTTTGTTTCTTCCAAAAAGAAACTAGTGTTATCTATGCAAAGTATGGTACAATAGAGATATGTTTAGCAGACGTATCCAGCAGTGGGGGCGCCATCTGGTTACACAACTTATTCGCCCGATGGCACGCATTGGCATTACCCCAAACATGTTGACCGCAATAGGATTTGTGCTGAGCTTAGGAACTGCACTGGTTATTGCTCAAGGGTTCCTATTTGTAGGCGGCTTGCTGGTACTGCTTGCTGGCGTCTTTGACATGTTCGATGGGGCGATGGCTCGTGTGCAACATACCGCCACTCCCTTTGGAGCTTTTTTCGACTCGACGCTGGACCGCTACTCGGAGAGTGTTATCCTGTTCGGGCTGCTCTGGTATACATTGCAGCGGCCCGCGAACTTCCGAGATTTCTTCTGGCCTACGTCGCATGAGCAAATATGGATGGTCTCGTTCATCTACATAGCAATTATCGGCTCCTTGATGGTCAGCTATACAAAGGCTCGTGCCGAGGGGTTGGGAATCGAGTGTAAAATTGGCTTACTTGCTCGCCCCGAACGTGTTGTGCTTCTGGCTATTGGTCTTTTATCCGGTGCCAGTATCTGGATACTGGCAGCACTCGCGGTCTTCTCGAATGTAACCGCTCTACAGCGTATTCTCGTTGTGTGGCGGGCTACGCAGAAGGCGCAATCCTTGCATGGAATGCAATCCGAACAAGGTCTGCCTGTTGGTACGCAAGCAAATGAATCTCAACATGATGTGCGTGCCAATGCGCGTTCAGGACCTTTTGTGTTAGAGGCGGAAGACTAACGCCCGTCTCCTCTGTATATAGCCGTGTTCCGCCGTTCAGTGGCATGTACAGTCTTATGGTGAAAATAACGGCGTAGATAAGTAAAGACAAGATCGGACCAACGTAAAGTAGAGCGCAGTGTAAGACGACTGCCCAAAAGAAGAGAGGAGCAGACTACACAGTATTCTGCTCATTGACAACGCGGATCGGGATGAAACACGACACACTGGAAAAGGTAATATACGCTTGTGTATCATTTTAGTGACGGTCGTTCTCCGAAAACCCGTTGCGTGCCTTGAACAAATCAAGCGGCGAAATCTCTACTGCTGTCCTGCTCTATCAGGAGAGACAGCTACATGATGCTTAGCCCTGCATATCTTCATTCTTAGAAGACGTATATACAATGCGCTCCGGTCCATCATGACTGAGACTGGAGATCTTAGTGACAATAGAAAATACACAGTCTGAACACAACGATACGGAGAACGTTAGCAACAATAACGAAGCCGTTGTGGAACAGCAACACACCCCCGAAACATCCGAGGCAAGTTCATCGCTACTTCCAAATGGTACGCCAGAGCAAGTAGTGTCGGATGCATCTTCGACTTCTGATGAGGTACAGCAGGCACCTGTACAACTCTCTGATACGAATACATCCGTTTCAGAAAACACCAGCGAAAATGCGCCTGATGCAGCAAGCAATTCCTCCGCTACTACTACCGAGGAAACACCAGTTGCCGAGGCACCATCAGCAACTCCAATTACGGACGCACAACAGGATACAGTTCCTCAAGCAGACGAAGCGACAGCGCAGGGTACTGAAGAGGTCTCAACACTCTCTGCTTCTGGAGAGCAAGTAGCTTCCGAAGATGTTGATGCAGTTGCCGCTCCCGTTTTTGAAGAGGAGAGAGCGGAGGTCGTTGCCGAAGTCGCACCTGCGGCGGAGGAGGTGAAAGGGGAATATCATCCCTTCACATCCTTCATCGAAGAGTTCCGTCAGGCACAGGCACAAGCTGAGGCAGATTTTAATGCTACATTGCAGGAGTCACAGACGTTCGCCGAGTTCGCGCAACCAGAGGGCGACACATCTATCGTCGGTGAACCTGTTAGTGTGCAAGACATCCTTCCACCCGTAGACTTTGGTGAAGGATCGGCCTTTGTACCCAGTAGCGATGGTGTGACAACAGTGAATGTAGATGAGGTAAACGCACAATCACCCTCAGAGGCCGCGACCAGCGAGGAAAATCAACGTGTAGAGGCAACGACAAAGGAGAACACGGAACAGGAGAATGCGTCTCCGACGACAGCACAGCCAGCAGAGCGTCCCGTGTCACCACTGCTACGACCCGCACAGCGGCGTTTTCAGCGTCACGGTACAACACGGCACCGCGAAGAGACTGCTACACCTCCCGCCGCGACAACGGAAGCGACAACAACAGATACGAATGAAACTGCATCTGCGCCGACAACCGAGACGGCAAAACCACAGCGTCGCTATCGCTTTGATCGACGACCTGCTGCACAGGCTGCATCCGCAACCAAGCCGACGCAAACAACATCTGCCACGATCAATAATGGCACTACCCTGACACCGCCTCCTGACACTGCACCAACGCCAACGTTTGCTCATACCGAAGAGGCGCAGACAACAAAGCCTGAGCCTGTTGCGTCCACATCTGCAAAAAATGTCAATGTAGCAGAGACTCAGACGAGTGAGAAGGCAAGTACAGAAGCTAGTCCCTCGACTCCATCGACAGAGAATGGGCGACGGAAGCAGAACAGTCATCGAGACAAGGAGCAGACGCCTCCCGTTGTCGCACCTGAGTCGGTAGCGGATATAGCTGCAACGCTGGTTGAAGAGAGCAAGGCCACGCCCGAAGATGTTGCACCAGAGGATATGCCACCGCTGGAGTACGCGGACCTGCAAAAAGCTAATTCGCGTCGCCGCCGCCGTCATCGTCCCAATGGCAACGGGACTACTACAGGAAAAGAGACCGCAGCTAGCAATGAAGAGCAGGCAGCATCGACTTCATCGACGCCTACGAACTCCAATGCGACGCCTCCGGTATCGTCTGCGAATTCCAATGCGGCTCCTCCGGCATCGTCGGCAAACTCCAATGCGACGCCCCCGGCATCGTCGGCAAACCCATATACCATCGTCTCCGGTTATACTGTTGGGCAGATGAATCAGGGCAACGAGGCTAGCGGACCATTCATGGGGCCAGAGCCATCGCCCGCGCGTGGTAGCGTCAATACAACGCGCGATGGGCGTACCGTTCGTGTAGAATCACAACCATTGCGAACAAATCAAAATGTTGGGTTCGCTTCAGGGGTGCAAGGCGGCATCTCTTCGGCTTCAATGAATCATTTCGCCAATGTCGTGTCGCAGGCCATTCAGACACAGTCCGACCGTATGGTCGCGGAACTACGTCGCGCGAATCAGGCACCAACGAGTGTCTCGGTCTCGCTACCACCCTTTCCATCGACAGAGCGCGTCGGCGTGTTTGTAGACGTGGCGAACCTGCTCTATTCGGCACGCACGCAACGTATCGCCATCGACTTCGGTAAGCTGCTCGACTTCTTACGTGGCAACCGTCGTCTGATACGTGCCCATGCCTACTGCCCGACCAGTCCGCAACCAGGAGATGAGCAGATGTTCTTGACGGCGGTTAAGGGACTTGGCTATCGCATCACCACCAAGAACTACAAGACCTTCGCCAGTGGCGCGAAAAAGGCCGATCTCGACCTCGACCTATGTATGGACGTGGTACGTCTCGTTGATGGCAAGGCAGTCGATGGCATCGTGCTGGTCAGTGGCGATAGCGACTTCATGCCAATGCTCGACTACTGCTCCGATCATGGTGTGCGCGTCGAGGTGGCTGCTTTCGACGAGGCTATGTCACAGACATTGCGCCAGAGTTGCGACCTGTTCGTCAACCTCTCCATGCTCGAAGAGATTCGCGCATAAGCAATCGTCTCACAAAACACAAGCAAACAAGCTGCGTGCATGCACGCAGCTTGTTTGCTTGTGTTTTGTGAGATTCTCTTCTCTCTTAGCGTATATTTCAGCAGACATGCATCAGCATCGTAGAGGAATAATCGCGCCCGCTATTTTCGCGTGTGCCTCTACGGTGTATTTGTTTCTATGATAGAATGATGCATATTTGCATTACCCGTTTACTCTCTTTTGAATAAGAGAAGAAAGGATGTCTTTCATGCGTAGTCTTGCGAAAGTATTGTCCCTCCTCACCCTTCTTTCGCTACTCCTCGTTGCCTGTGGCAGCAGTGGTAGCGGTGGTGGCGGTACCACTGGTGGAGGCGGTACCTCGACGCCAAAGTCGAATCTGAAAGTGGTGCTTGTCACAGATATTGGAGGTTTGAACGATAACGGCTTTAACCATCTCGCATACACAGGCTACAAAAAGGCCGAGTCGCAGTATGGTTTCAAAGAGAAGGTTATTCAGACCGTCTCGCAGAACGATTATTTGACGAACTTGACGCAAGCCGCGCAGGTTGGCGACCTTGTAATCGCCGTTGGTTTCTTGATGCAGCAACCTCTCGACAACGTTGCGAAACAATACCCCAGCAAAAAATTCGGCATCATTGATGGCTGTGCTACCGACGCGAAAGGCAATTGTGATAACTTGCCGAATGTCGCACCGCTCTTCTTTAAGGAGCAGGAGGCGGGCTGTCTCGTTGGTGCTATCGCAGGACAGATGGAGCTAGATGGCAAGGCAAAAATCTCGAAACTGCTCGGTTCCAGCACTATTCTTGCAGTCGGTGGACTCGATATTCCACCTGTGGATCACTATATCGCGGGCTACAAGTATTGCGCCCAGAAGGTCGATCCAAAGGTGAAGGTGCTGTACAGCTTCTCGCAGAGCTTTACCGACACCGCGAAATGTAAGGACATCGCTAATAGCCGTATCAACACCGATAAAGCGGATATCATCTTCCAGGTCGCTGGTGGCTGTGGCGTTGGTTCGCTTGACGCTGCTAACTCGAAGGGCGTCTACGGCATTGGGGTCGATGCCGATCAGGGGTCGCTCTACCCCAGTGTCGTCACGAGTGCCCTCAAGCGCGTCGATACAGCCGTCTACGACACCATCAACACGGCTGAAAGCGGTAGCTTCTCCAACAATCCGCCGCCATTCGACCTCGCACATGATGGCGTTGGCTATGCCCCTCTTGCGACTGGCATACCAGATGATGTCAAGGCGAAAGCCGACGATTTCGCCAACCAGATCAAGTCTGGCTCCATCACACCGCCCGACAAGATTTCATAGTGTTACATAGCAAAAGCAAGGGCTGCACCAATCGCGATTGGTGCAGCCCTTGCTTTTGCTATGTAACACTACTGATTTGCTACGCAGCGTAGGAATTGAGAACCCAGAGAGCTATTTGCTCATTATCTGCTGTTGCGATTTGCTTTGCAAGCTGGCTGAGCATGTCTATATTCTGTATCATTGCGACACGCTGGCGAGCAGTCTCTTCAAGTGTAGGAAAGCGTACACTCACGATTTCCGTAACGATTTTTTGCGCCCCCTTTGTCTCACCTTTTGCAATTTTTGCCTTAATTTCGGGGTCATTGTCAAACAAGCTATTGTAAGCAGTGAGGTCATCGTCTACCATTTTTCTCTCCTGTTCTGATAAAAGTGTTGTACGGTTGAGTATAACTCTGAAACGCGCTATATGGTCAATAAGATCATCTCTAACGTAGTGCTGCTCCATATCTCTTATAGCTTGTAGCAAGAGCGGAACGCTAATATTTTTCATTGCAGGGAGCAACGCGTAGAGCGAAAAGATACGCTCTTTGATAATCTGTTGTGCATCTTGCTCCCATACTGGAAATACTTCGTACTGAAAGCGTAGTATTTCATCATCGCCGCTTTTCTCAACAAACGGCGGTTGTGGTAATTTCGTTTTGAACGGATACAATACTATCGAGATAACGGGTAAGTCATGCTTCGCAAGCAAACCTACATGGTAACTTAGTAGACGTTTTGGCATATCTTCGTCTGATGTTGTTTGCAGTTCCAGACTGAGAATATGCGGCTTGTCTTTGTACAATACATTGTACACTAAATCGGCGCGTAGTGTAGACCGGTCGATCTCAATATTTTCTTCTCCGATGAACTGCACGCCTTGAAGAAGATAGGGCAATATTTCGGGTGCTTCATCTCCCAAAAGCGATTTGAGAGCACGATCATAGGGTTGCGATTCGTGTTGTGACAAAGAAGTGGGCGTCCTTTCCATATTGATGAGTCTAATTGTATCATGACTCTTTTAGAAAGACAATACGAGCAATATCCATCTTCGCGTCAAACATATTCACCCCAAAAAACCTTGACAACCCACACTCTCATCAGTATACTTACTATCGTAAGCGTTACCGATAACGTTACCGGTACCGATTACATAAAAGATTGCGCCTTCTAAAGACGTTTTGTATGGAGACGACGATGGCGGAGAAGTTGACGATTCACGATATTGCACGGCTCGCGGGTGTGTCGAATGCAACGGTTTCACGAGTGCTGAACAATAAGCCTGATGTGAATGCAGAGACGCGCGAGCGGGTGCTACGAATAGTGAATGAGCAAAATTTCTCGCCTAGTATCGCGGCGGCTGGCCTTGCAGGAAAGCGGAATCGTTTGATTGCTGTGTTGGTGCCTTCGTTAAGCTGGCCTTTTATTTCTGAAATGATGCGTGGAGTCGCGGAATCTGCCGAAGCACGTTCCTATGAGATCGTTCTGTACACGATTCTTGGAGAACAGGACCGCACCGATGTCATCAAGCGTATTCTAGCAACAAAGCTTACCTCTGGCCTACTGGCAATACAGGTCGGACAATCATCCGACTATCTTACTCATCTATATGAACAAGGTTTTCCTGTCACCATTATTAGTGATCAGGTACAACCTACAAAAGCTCCCTGGATTAGCGTGGACAACTATACAGGGGCACTTGAAGCGACAAGGCACCTCATTCGCCTTGGTCACAAGCGTATTGCTCACATTCACGGACCTAAGAATTTCCTCAGTTCTTTTGAACGCTACAATGGCTATCAAGCTGCATTACAAGAAGTAGGTATTTCACCAGATCCCGAACTGGTTGTCTACGGCGACTTCACTCCAATTGGAGGGCGTCAGGGTGCGAATCAACTGTTCTCGCTGGCAGAACGTCCAACGGCAATCTTCGCGGCAAGCGATTTTATGGCCTATGGTGTGGTAGCGGTAGCGGAACGATACGGCTTACGCATTCCGCAGGATATTGCGCTCGTCGGCTTTGACGATATGGCAACATCGGCACATTTTATACCTGCATTAACAACGGTGCGGCAACCATTTTATGAAATGGGGCAGCAGGGAATGCAAATGCTCCTTTCGTTGATGGAGGGAAGCCGCGCAGACGAGGAACGTTTCGAGACATTTACAACAAACAGAGCATCTTCTCAAAATTCAGTTGAGCAATCTATTCGCGTACAACTACTCACGCATCTTGTCGTGCGTGCTTCTTGTGGAACACCCTATACAATCGAAGTAGTCGGTTAGCACCTGTTCTTTACAAACAAAGCGTACTATATCATGTCCTTAACTCTCAGTATAGACGCTTGTTTATATATCTGTACATACGTATGTCTGTACAGAGGGTTGTTATTCCTTATTGGGTCGATGTTTGATTCGTTCTTCCATTGTCAGGAGGTATCTACCATGACGCTCTTTCCCGGAGTCCGCTATCGCAATGGCAAGGCAATGCTACTCAGTTTATTAGCACTTGCTATAATTACCGTGCTATCCGCATGTGGGGGTAATGGCACTCCTACAAGCGGCAACAAACAAGGTGGCACACTCACGGTTATCCCTAGTCCACTCGGAGATTTTACGCGGAACTTTGATGTGTATGCAGCTAATCCTGCATATGGTACGCAGGGCATGGTCTACGAGACGCTACTCTACTTCAATCGTCTGGATGGGAGTATCAAGCCCTGGTTAGCATCGAGTTATAGCTTTAGCTCGGATGCGAAGAGTATTACCTTCAATCTTCGTCAGGGTGTTAAGTGGACGGATGGCAAGCCGCTCACTGCGGACGATGTAGCCTTTTCAATCAACATCCTGCACCAGTATCCGGGGACCGATGCGAACGGGTTGTGGAAGTACATTGATACAGTCGGTGCGCCAGATTCACAAACCGTCAAGGTACACTTGAAATCTGCGTTTTCGCCAATTCTGTGGTACCTCGGAGGTCAGACGTACATTGTGCCGCAGCATATCTGGTCAACCATTGGCGACCCGACGAAATTCGCAAATCCCAATCCCGTTGGTTCAGGTCCATTCTTGCTGAATTCGTTTACACCCCAACTTCTTGACTACAAGCGCAACCCGAACTACTGGCAGCCGGGGAAACCTTCTATCAGCGAACTGCGTTACCCTTCGTCAACCTCGAACACGAATGCTGAACTGTTGCTTGCACAAGGTCAAGTGAACTGGGCTGGCATCTTCGCATCCGATATCCAGAAGACCTTTGTGAATCGCGACCCTGCACATAATCATTACTGGTTCCCTGGTACCAGCGTGCAAACGATGTACCTGAATACGGCTAAATTTCCCTTCTCGCTCTTACCAGTGCGTCAAGCGATAAGTCTTGCGATTGATCGTGACCAGTTGTCTAAGGTCGGCGAGTTCAACTATGAGGCACCTGCTCATCCAACAGCCCTTGTGTTGCCTTCCAATAAGAGCTTCCTGTCGTCGGACTATGCGAATTCGTCCTTCGCAGTCGATGATACAAAAGCCACGTCGCTACTTGAGAGTGCTGGCTTCAAAAAGGGTAGCGACGGCATCTATGCTGATAGCAAGGGGCGACGGTTGGCTTTCAACTTCAACGTTGTCGATGGCTGGACCGACTGGGTAACGGATTGTCAGTTGATCGCAGGCGATTTGAAGAAAATCGGTATGCAGGTCTCGGTGAATGCTGTCTCCTTCAATTCCTACTATAGTGCGATGCAACTTGGTAGCTTTGACACAGTGATGTCGTGGACAACGGCTGGTCCTACGCCATACTACCTCTACAATACCATGCTGAGTAGTGCGAATACTGCGGCTGTTGGTAAGACGGCAGCGTCTAACTGGGAGCGTTGGAGCGATCCCACAACGGACCAGTACCTGAATCAGTATGCGTCCTCGCTTGACAAAACAGTACAGCAGCAGGCTATTGCAGGTATTCAGAAGATTATGGTCGAGCAGTTGCCTACCATTCCCTTGCTCTACAACGCGCAATGGTATGAGTACAACACAAGCAAGATCGTAGGTTGGCCTGATGCGAACAACACCTATGCGGTACCTTCGCCGTATAGCTTCCCAGATGCAGAGGTTGTCGCGCTAACCGTCCATCAGGCATAGTATAACAATCAACCTGTATTTGTTCCTCACCACCGTTGGTGGTGAGGAACAAATACAGGTTGATTGTTAAGTAATCCTTAGTCTATTGAAGGAGAGGACATTGCACAGGCTTCAAGTAAAGAACGGCAGGATTGTGAATGCGTTAGGGCAGGTGGTGCAGTTACGCAGTACTGGCGTGGGCGGCTGGATGAACATGGAGAATTTCATCGATGGCTATCCTGGGGCAGAGAGTAGCCTACGAGAAACAATGAGCGACGTTCTGGGTGCGAGTCTAACCCATTTCTTTTTCGAGCGTCTGCTCGACTACTTTTTCGCGGAAGACGACATCGCATTTCTCAAGGCATGCGGCGCAACTGTTGTACGTCTGCCGCTCAACTATCGTCACTTCGAGTCTGACGCACATCCATTCACATATAAAGAGGAGGGCTTCGCGCGTCTGGATCGTGTGCTGGGCTGGTGTGAGAAGCATGAATTATACGCGATTCTTGACTTACACGCAGTTCAAGGGTGGCAGAACACCGATTGGCATAGTGACAATACCAGCCGCAATACGCTCTTCTGGGAGCATCCGCACTTTCAGCAACGCTTTCTTGCTTTATGGGAAGAGTTCGCGCGTCGCTACAAAGGGAGAACGGTTATAGCGGCCTATGATGTCATGAATGAGCCTGTGACAAACGCACCTCATGGCCTGTTTAACTTCAACTATCGTCCGAACTGGCAGGTGTTAAACCAGATTCATCGGCGCGTCGTCGAAGTGATTCGCGCCATTGACTCTGACACCATCATTTTTCTTGAAGGCGACCTCTTTGCCAGTCGCTTCGCTGGCTTAGAGGCTCCATTCGCCGATAACCTTGCCTATAGTTCGCACAACTATAATGAGGCTGGTTTCGGACCAGGAGCGTATCCTGGGACGTTCTTAGGGAAACACTGGGATAAGTCTACGCAGACGGAGGTGTTCCTGGCACAAGAGGGGACACGGTTTACGCAACAACACAACGTCCCGCTATGGATCGGCGAATTCGGCTCCGTCTTTAACGGCTCTGCTCACGAAGAAGCCGACCGTTTGCGTGCATTGGACGACCAACTCGCAGTTTTTGAGCAATTTGGGGCACATTGGACGACATGGACATATAAAGATGTTGGCGTTATGGGATGGGTGACGCTCAATCCTGAGTCAGAATATATGCACGTAGTCTCACCCTCTCTTGAGCAAAAGCGTTTACTGCGGAGCGATTTCTGGATGCAGTGGTTGCCCTCAACACCTGTACAGGGCACCATCCATTCGTTAGAGCATACTATCGAGCAGGTTCTCGACGATCTCACGCTCGATGTAGCTGCGAACGAACGTTTTCTAACACAGGCAACGCTCGATGTCTATGCTGGAACACTCCTGCAACGCAGCTATGCACAGCGTTTCAAAGGCATGTCTGAACAGGATATTGACCGCGTACTACAATCGTTCGCATTTCGTTCATGTAAGCCCAATGAAGGCTTGATTGCCGTCGCAAAAAAGTATATGGGATAGACTCACCGAGGCATACAAGGAGCCCCACGAACAGCCAACTGTTGTGGGCGTGTGGGGCGGCGTGTTTTGCTCGGGG
>CAXUGH010000041.1:0-9005 GCA_964250365.1 uncultured Ktedonobacteraceae bacterium | reverse complement strand
ACCCCCCCGCAGCAAACCAGGTCGACCCCATCCCCACCCGGGGGGGTCTTTTTGTGCGACTCCTTGTATGCCTCGGTGAGTCTATCTGTATTGCTTCAGGAAGGTGAAAACTTGACGAATTGTCAACTGTCTTATATAGTAGGCTAGGAATAATGTACTCTTTGGTACACATCCCAGAAAATATTAGCATTTATGGACGTATTGTATTCTTTTTGAGCCTTTCACAGAACCTATGCGTTTTTTTATCAGTGGAGGTAGGCTGACGTGTCAAATACTCTCGTCGTAGCCCTCATCACGCCAGGCGCACTTTTAGCCATCATCATTGGGTATTATATTGGATGGACACGTAACAAAGTACGTTTTGAGGAGCGTTTGCGTGTTGAGAAAGAGGCTAGCGAACGTCAACTTTTAGAATTACAAGCACAACAACGTGAGGCATTGCGCGATGCCAGAGAGGAAAGCGCAAGTTTTCGCGTTTCTATTGAACATGAGAATGCCGAGCGTCGTTCCGAATTACAGCGACAGGAGCAGCGCATTCAGCAAAAGGAGGAAAACCTCGAACGCAAGATCGACGCCCTTGAGCAACGCGAACGTAGGTTGCAGACAAAAGATCGCTCCCTTGATCAGACGCGAGAAGAGATCGAGGGAATCAAACGCGAGCAAATTACTACGCTTGAGCGCATTGCTCAACTGACTGAAGAGCAGGCCGAGGAATTGCTTTTGAGCCGCGTCGAGTATCAGGTGCGAAACGAGGCGGCTCATCGTACACGTATCATCGAGGAGCAGGTGCGCGACGAGGCTGATGCTCGTGCCCGTGAAATCATCACACTCGCCATTCAGCGTTGTGCCTCCGATCAAGTCTCGGAGTCGGTTGTCTCGGTGGTACAACTGCCGAACGATGAGATGAAGGGGCGCATTATCGGACGCGAGGGGCGCAACATTCGCGCCCTCGAAGCGGCTACAGGCGTCGATTTGATTATCGACGACACGCCGGAGGCCGTTGTTCTCTCTGGCTTCGATCCGGTACGGCGCGAGGTCGCCCGTATCGCGCTGACAAAGCTCATTCTTGATGGACGCATTCATCCGGCGCGTATCGAAGATGTCGTCGCCAAAGCGCGGCAAGAGGTCGATATGACTATACGTGAGGAGGGAGAGCGGGCCGCCCTCGACGCTAACGTGCCAGGGTTGCCAATCGAACTGCTCAAAATTCTGGGTCGGCTCCACTTCCGCACGAGCTACGGACAAAACGTGTTGGCGCACTCGGTTGAGGTGTCGATACTTGCCGCGACCATCGCCAACGAACTGGGAGCGGATGTCAACGTGTGCAAAACTGCCGCACTCCTTCATGATATGGGCAAGGCCATCGACCAAGAGGTTGAGGGACCACATGCCATCATTGGTGGTGAGGTTGCGCGTCGCTTCGGCAGGTCGCCCAAGATTATTCATGCGATGGTGGCTCATCACGCCACCGATGCCGAGCCACAGACGATTGAGGCGGCGATTGTGCAGGCGGCTGATGCTATATCTGCCGCACGTCCAGGAGCGAGGCGCGAAACGATTGACCTCTACATCAAACGTTTAGAGGCTCTGGAAAATATCGCAAACTCGTTTCCAGGCGTCGAGAAATCGTTCGCAATTCAGGCGGGGCGTGAGGTGCGTATTATCGTTCGACCTGAAGAGATCGACGAATTTGCCGCGCAACGTCTCTCCAGCGAGATCGCGCACAAGATCGAAGAGAGTCTGGACTATCCAGGGCAGATCAAGGTGCAGGTGGTGCGCGAAACACGCTCCGTCGATTACGCCAGATAAGAATAGACAAAATGTGTTAGAAAATATGGGCAAGTTCCTTGCCCATATTTTCTAACACATTTTGTCTATTTGAAGAAAGAGATAGGTAAACACATGCCAAACTATGTTGACTTACATACGCACTCAACCGCTTCGGATGGTCTTTTTTCTCCAACGGAGCTTATGCAGCATGCGAAAGAGGTAGGTTTACGTGTAATTGCCTTGACCGACCATGATACGACAAATGGCATTGAAGAGGCGAAGCACACGGCACAAACGGTGGATATCGACCTTATTCCAGGCGTCGAGATCAACACCGATACTTCGGGCGGCGAGGTGCATGTGCTTGGTTACTACATTGAATACCAGCGACCAGAGTTCCAGAAAACATTGAAGGTGTTGCGCGATGCACGTGAGCGGCGTGGCGAACGTATGGTAGAGTTATTGAATGAAGAAGGCATACATATCAAGTGGGAGCGTGTGCGCGAAATCGCTCAAGGCTCCGTCGGACGCCCTCATATTGCTGAAGCACTGATGGAGGCTGGCTATGTACAAAATGTGAGTGAGGCGTTTGAGAAGTACATCGGCAATGGCAAGCGTGCCTATGTGCCACGCTACAAACTCACACCAGAGGATGCGGCACGACTTATTGCAAGTGCAAACGGCCTTCCCGTCATCGCGCACCCTCTTACTGTTCCTGGTCTTGCCGTGCTACACGAACTCCTACCCGCTCTCAAAGCCGCTGGCCTCGTCGGTATAGAAACCTACTACGGCTACTACTCACATGAAGATGAGCAAGTGTTACTTGCCATCGCCCGGCAATACAACCTCATCGCTACTGGCGGTACCGATTATCATGGTCCAAACATGCATCCTACGCCGCTCGGAGGACGCTACGTTCCCTATACAGCGGTTGAGCAGTTGAAGGCTCTCGCCGCCACTCAACGCGGCACAACACCGCCACCATTTGAACTGCCTGCACCTGTTGCAGAAAAATAAAGAATATAAAAATCCAGCATCGGATGCGGAAACCGCATCCGATGCTGGATTTTTATATTCTTCTTAATACCTCTCGACGACCTGCATCGCGCCATTTGTTCGTCTCGCCCTGTCCGTCGGCAACAGGCTGGCGACGTTGCTGCTCCTCTGCGACGTGGCTCTGCATGAGTAAGCTCGCAGCTAGAGCAGCGATTTGCTCTGGCGTGACCTCTGTATCAGGCGTGATTTCCTGCACAGCGGCGTCTTTCTTGTGCGGGTCCCATTCTTCGGCGATAAAATCGGTCGAGATATCGGCGGCTATGTAGCGCGGTTGATCTACGAGCCAGCGTGCGAAGGGAATCGTGGTGCGAACGCCGACGATTTTGTACTCGTCGAGAGCGCGTCGTAGACGTGTGATGGCCTGCTCTCGATTGCTGCCCCATACAATGAGCTTGGACAGTAACGGGTCGTAGAAGAGCGGCACCTGCAAGCCCGCATAAAGGCCACTATCGACGCGTACTCCTGGTCCCAATGGCTCTTGTAGTGCTTGCACCGTTCCCGTTGCGGGCAGAAAACGATTGAAGGGGTCTTCCGCTGAGACGCGACACTCGATGGCAGCACCACGCAAGGAAATCTGCTCCTGTGTAAAGGAGAGCGGCAAACCGGCGGCGACGCGAAACTGCTCCTGCACAAGATCAATGCCCGTCACCCACTCAGTTACGGGATGTTCGACCTGAATGCGTGCATTGACCTCAAGAAAATAAAAGTTGCCGTCCGGTCCAAGCAAATACTCGGCGGTGCCAGCGTTGACGTAGTTAATTGAGCGAATCAGGTTGATAGTGGCACTGGTCATGCGTTCGCGTAGCTCTGGGCTGACAACGGGTGAAGGCGACTCTTCGATCAACTTCTGGTGACGGCGTTGAATGCTACACTCACGCTCACCAAGATGAACGACGTTGCCATGCGTGTCCGCGATGAACTGCACCTCGATATGACGCGCAGGTGCCACCGCCTTCTCGACATAGACGCTACTATCACCAAAAGCACTTTTGGCTTCGCTACGAGCGGTACGCAACGAGGAAACGAGGTCTTTGGGGTCGCGCACAAAGCGAATACCTTTGCCACCGCCGCCAGCCGCCGCCTTGAGCAGAATGGGATAGCCAAGCTGTTCGGCAATCTGCGCCGCACTTGCATCATCTTCAACATCGCTCATCGCCCCCG
The DNA here is from genome assembly GCA_964250365.1 of uncultured Ktedonobacteraceae bacterium. GTDB lineage: Bacteria > Chloroflexota > Ktedonobacteria > Ktedonobacterales > Ktedonobacteraceae > JBBQVS01. Next base: position 5,018 of record CAXUGH010000041.1, on the reverse strand, counting down.
GCACAATTGGAACACCGGCGGCCTGTGCAGTACGACGCGCCGCTGTCTTCTCGCCCATCGCAACCATCGCCTCAGATGATGGACCGACAAAGATCAAACCTGCCTCTTGACACGCCTTTGCAAACGCTGGATTCTCTGAAAGAAAGCCATAGCCGGGATGTACCGCCTGTGCGCCCGACCTTTTTGCTACATCCAATAGTACCGGAATATTGAGATAGCTTTGCGATGCAACCGATGGACCGATATGATATGCCTCATCTGCCATCCGCACATGCAGGGCATCGCGGTCTACATCGCTGTACACGGCAACACTCGTCAAACTCAATTCGCGGCACGCACGAATGACCCGTAGTGCAATCTCGCCACGATTCGCAATAAGTACTTTCTGGAAAGGCCATGAATCTATTGAAACAGACATAAAGGCAACCTCGACTTCATGAATATCTTTTTCCTAAGTATAGCATGTTTTTGAAAGCGGACACATTTCCAAAATGTAGGATAATTTCATCATTCTAAAAAAATTGCGGTTAAGAAATCTTAACCGCAATTTTTTCTTTTTGGTACTTTATTATAGCCAAATTAAACGTTGTGCGGAGGCCAAATTTTCATAAGGTAGTATCTCAGTAGGTCATTCGCGCGGACATATCAAAGCATTTCAATGTATATCTTTACATAGAAACATAGCTACGCAAATGAGGTCGTCAAATATTTTCAGCACCAGACGACGGCATAAACGGTGTGTATACACCAGAAGAAAGGAACAGGCATATGTTCAAGTCACGAAGTTTGCCAATGAGTAGCAGAGGGCGGCGCAGACGCATGTCTCCCCTCATGATGATTGGCATAAGTGTCCCAGTAGTACTAGTACTTATTGCCACGGCACTGGTTGTTGTGCCACGCTTAGTTGCAACGCACGCTGCGGCAGCAGCGGTCAATCCGAATTGTTCATTGAAGCTACCACACAATCCACTCTCAGCAAAAGGCTTGGCAACTCCTTATCAGTTGTTCGCCACAGATGCAGCACAGGGGCCGTGTAATGAGGCCAATGCAGGTCAATCGGCGTTTGCACAAGCAGTTATCTTCGACCCTGCGAACAACACTCTATCCGCCTACGAACCATTGGTCATCGACCAGGGAACACAGCCCGCTGTCGCTCCTGTCGTGCCCACTCTTCCCAAAAATGCCATTGTTGGCATCTGGTTTGGCTTTAATGGCACGTTTCTACATCTTACAGGTGATACAAGAAATGGTCGTTGTGTGAACGGTCTCGGTGGCTCAGACTTCGGGCAGTTTGCCTATTGTAACGCGCCACGCTTTTTCCGTGCTGCTAACGCCGCTATTCAGGCTGGAAAAATCACTGTTCCGCCACTCGGTACAGACAAGAATGGAAAAGCCTGTCCCTCGACACGCGACTTCGCGATTGTCGATATGGACCAGAGCGACAACGTACAAACACAATATATTGCCACCGCTAATGGGCAAACTGCTCAACTCTCAGCCGCGAACATGGGTCAATTGCAGAACGCGAAAACAATTGGCAATCCGAGCGACAATGCTCTAGTTTCACGCGTGCTTGATCCCGTGCTTGGCTGTACAGCATGGGCTGTTAACGATCTCGTCAATCCTGGCATCATGACGCCCACGATGGCAACCGATGAGTTACAGGCCGCCGCTTTCCAGGGGGCACCGGTTGCGCTGGTTCCTTCGGGCGACGAAATGACGCTTATCAATAATCAGCCCAATCTGGCAAAGGTCACGGCATATCGTATTGGCGTCGATCAGACGCCTGCAACGGCTGCGAATGCCAATACTACTACATACTGTAAAAACTTGATGACTGGTGCTCTCCCACAGTTGCAGGGAAATATGGCGTTGTTCCAGGGCAACCCTTCACCTGATGGTGGAGCGACCGCGAACTCGCTCTTCACCTTCCTGGCAAATCGCCTCAACGCGACATTGGGTGCGGGTGGCTTGAACTGCGTTGGACTGCTCAACGTTCAGAATCCCATCACGTTGACAACCGACGGCAATGGAGTGGTAACTGCCGCAACGATTGCCGGTGCTGGCAATGGTAATGGCAACGGTGGTACCACAGCCACAACAACGCTCTCCGTCAACGGCACTGCTGCTCAATTTGCTAATGGACAGGCTCAGGTCACGATCAACCAGCTACCTGCTACCGCAACACTCAATGGTGCTGCTGTTACCATCACCGATGGAGCGGCAAACAACAATGGCGGCAATGGTAATGGCAACGGAGCGGGTGCGGCAACAACACCTACGCTTACCGTCAATGGAACTGCCGTACAGTTTACCAACGGACAGGCTCAGGTGACGATCAATAAGCTACCTGCTACCGCAACACTCAATGGCACCAGCATTACTATCACCGATGGTGCTGCCAATAATGGTGGCAACGGCAATGGTGGCAATGGTGGTGGCAACGGCAATGGCGGTAACGGTGGTGGTGGCACGACCACCCCAACTACCTGCACACTCAACGGTACCGCTATTCCTAACTGCACGGTCACGATCAACGGACAGACCTGCACCATCACGAACAACGCTACTACCAATCAGGTGAGCATCACCTGTGCCGCTGCAGGCGGTGGACAACAAGGTGGTGGAGCGCAGCCAACACCTACAGCTCCCGCTGGTGGAGCACAGGCCACGCCTACAGCTCCCGCCGGTGGAACACAACCTACGCCAACGCCTCAAGGTCAATAGCGTAACTGGTGTCTAACACACGAGTCGCCCTGTTTTATCAGGGCGACTCTCCTCCAATTATAGGAGAAAACGACATGTTCAAACAACGTAAGTTTCTTATTTTACCGCTTGCGATACTTGGCACTCTGCTAGCGGTTGCAATCTTCCTCACTCCTGCTATCACACATGCAGGTGGTATTTCTGGCATTGGTTTTAATATTGTACGTCAGAACAACGGTAACAGTAACAATAATAGCAACAATAAGAACATCTATCATGCTACAGCTACTATCGCCGGACTCAACAGCGTTTCGGTAGTAGCTAGCACGATGTTTGTTGTCGATGCAAATGGCAAAACTATCACAACCGATGCCAACCCCTACGGTGTTACGATTGTGCCGAACGCTGCCACCAAGCTCCCTGGCGGATTGCACCCTGGAGACCTTGTTGTAACCAACTTTGGCGCGAACCAGACGGGCAAAACTATTGTACGTATTCCTAACAGGCAAGGCCCGGCGCATTTGCTGAACACTACAACGGACAAGGGCACCAATGGTCCCGCCGATCTTGCCTTCAATACCTTGACTGGTTCCAGTTGGGTTGCGAATACGAGCGGTAACAACATTCAGGCATTCAACAGCAACGGCAAGGTAATCGCAACTATCACCAACCCACTATTTAACATGCCCTGGGGACAGGCGTTCAATCAGGGTGTGCATAACCCTAATGATGGTGCAGTTGCCTCATTCTTCTCAACCAATGCAGCCGACGCCACGATTGACCGCATCGACCTCGTTCCAACCAGTAGCGGAGCCTTTGCCTTCAAAGTATTCCAGATCGGTCAGCTTGCACACATGGGCAAACAGACGTTTATTGCGTTGACATGGGTACCGTCACTACGCGTTGGTAACGACAGCTATAAGGATGTATTGCTTGCTACCGATACTGTGAACAATCGTATCGCCGCCTATCCTAATAGCTCTACGCGTCACACCGTTAATACACGCTCAACCGATGCTGGCAATACTGTCTTCAAAGGTATGCCACTACAAGGACCTGTTGGTATTACAGTTAGCCCGACAACAGGCGATCTTATCGTCACAAATTCACAGAGAAACGATATCGTTGAATTGAACACCCGAACGCATCAGATTGTGGGCGATGTCCTGGTGGATAACGTACCCGTCGATGCTCAATCAGGCAACGGTTCCGCGCTCTTTGGCGTAGTCGCTGCAGTAGACAGAGAGGGAAACCTTCAGGTCTACTTCACCGATGACAACACCAACACGGTCAATGTGTTACATAGGTCGTAGCGGGATGCAAGGGGTGCAAACCCTTGACTGGGTTTTGGGACTGTGCCCCAATCTTCACCTCCTCTTGCCGTCTTTGGCAACGTGAAATAAAAAACAGGACGTTCGCTTTGCGAACGTCCTGTTTTTTATTTCACGTTGCCAAAATGGTACTATATCGAGATAGAGTCTGTCTTGCTATAGGAGGAGGAACTATGTCTGTTTTCAATCTTGAGCATTTGAAATCTGAGATAGATGAGCGCGTGCCCGATTTAGTAGCTATGCGCCGCGACCTGCACGAACATCCCGAACTAGCGTTTGAAGAAACGCGCACCTCTGGCATCGTAGCGCAACGCCTACGTTCGCTTGGCTTAGAGGTGCAAACGGGCATTGCGAAAACGGGCGTTGTCGGTCTTTTGCACGGCGAGGCAAGCGGCGAAAATGCGAAAACGATAGCAATTCGCGCCGACATGGACGCACTACCCATTTACGAGATGAACGACATCGACTACCGTTCACAGGTCGATGGCAAGATGCATGCCTGTGGGCACGATGGGCACACCTCGATTCTGCTCACCGTCGCCGACATTCTCAGCCAACGGCGCACAGAATTGACGGGCAACGTCAAATTTATCTTTCAACCAGCCGAGGAACAGATCGGCGGAGCCGAGCCAATGGTCGCGGAAGGTGCCCTACGTGGCGTCGATGGCATCATCGGTCTGCACCTCATCAGCAATCATCCGATTGGGATGGTGGGTGTACGTGCCGGTACCGTCTTCGCCAGTGCGGACAGATTCACGTTGACCGTACACGGTAAAGGTGGACACGCCGCTATGCCTGATGGTGCTGTTGATCCCATCGTCATATCAGCCAACATCATCAACACGCTGCAAACGTTGATTAGCCGTGAAACGTCACCATTCAGCCCCTCCGTTATCACCATCGGAACTATTCATGCCGGAACCGCGTTCAACATCATTCCCGAAACCGCTGTGATGCAGGGGACGATGCGTGCCTATAGCG
>CAXUGH010000040.1:10656-24426 GCA_964250365.1 uncultured Ktedonobacteraceae bacterium | reverse complement strand
AATGAAGCTGTTGGTGAGGTTTCCGAGAGGCCATAGCCTTCGAGAATGGTCACGCCAAATTCTTTTTTCCACGCACTCAACACCTCGACAGGATTGGCGGCACCACCACTAATACAAACACGTAGGCTCGATAGGTCATACTGCTTGCGGTCGGGATGATTGAGCAGGTAGATGTACATGGTTGGAACACCCGCGAATGTGGTTACGCGGTCACGCTGAATAATCTCGAATGCCTTGACAGGCTCAAAACGCGCCATCAGCGTGAGCGTCGCGCCAACGGTGATTAGCACGTTCATCACGGAGCTAATGCCGAACGAGTGGAAGAGCGGTAAAGCGACCAGACCAACATCATCGTCGCGCCAGTCGATGCCAAGTGAGTCCGCTGAGGTACGTGCATTGAAAAAGAGGTTGAAATGGCTCAGTTCAGCACCCTTTGGTCTACCAGTGGTGCCGCTCGTATACAAAATGACAGCGGTATCGTCTGGCATCGTTGGCACCATTTCGTATGTAGGTGACATGTTAGCCATCATTTTGTTGAACGACGTTGCACCTTCGACATTCGGTATGTTTTGCGAACCAGGAGCGTTGACAACCACAAAGGAATGACACGTATCGGTCTGTTGATAGCCACTTACGGCCTCAGCTAAGAAACCCTCCCATGCAATCAACATTACTGCGTCGCTATCTTCTAAATGATAGGAAACCTCTGGGGCTTTCAACAAGACGTTGAGCGGTACAACAACGGCACCAGCCTTTGTGATGCCATAGAAGCAGATAACAAATTGGGGAATGTTGGGCAGCATGAGAGCCACTTTTTGACCCGGCTGAATACCCGCGCTGGTCAACGCGTTGGCAAACTGATTTGACGCCGCATGGAGTTCGCGGTAGCTCATTTTGAAGGCATCGAAGATGAGGGCAGTGTGGTCAGGTTTGCGTTTGCTCGTTTCAACAAGCATCGTTGCTAGATTGAGACTCATCGAAAGGTATCCTTTCTTTCGTAGTACATCATGATATGTCAAAAGATGTCGAGCATAGAGACGAAATTTTTCTTTTCTGTATTATACCTCTTCTACAAGTTCCTGTTCGTCTCCATCTTGTGAGAGTACTTGCACCTTCCCATGCATGCTTTGCCAGCAGTCATCACAATAGCCAGAGGCAAGAAGGCTCAATGAAAGAAAGTGAAAGGAATATTGTTTCTGTAGTTGTTCGGGTAAGTTCCCAAGCAGGTTGTCGTCAAGATGAATAGTCTTGTGGCAACGCTGGCAGACAAGGTGATGATGGGCATTGCTCCGCTGAATTTCGTAGTGCGGCGGTCTACCAGGAAGGTGATTTTCGGAAATGATGCCTAGCTCTTTGAGCAGTTCCAGTGTACGATAGATAGTCGAGAGGCTCACACGCGGATTGATATGTTGCACCCGTTCGGCGATCTGGTCAAGGCCAATATGCTCGTCGGCATCCTGAATTACATTCAACACAAGATAGCGTTGTGGTGTTAAGCGATAGCCGTGCCTATGCAACACCTCATTACTCTCATCAACATATTGGTGCATCTTGCTCCTCCTCTTCCGTACTGAACATCATTTCTGGTGCGTCTATGGTAACACCGCGATTATAGTGAGTCAAGAACCAGGGCACATCTAAGGGAATGCCCTTGTATTTACGCACACCATTCAAATCTCAAGCTATACAATAGTTTCTATCTGTGGTATTGTACGTGCAAATCCCCAATGGTGGGTTTATGCAATGTATTCGTCCACATCTATTTATTCCTACCTGGAGGCTCCATGAGTGATATTGCTTCCTCTGCCAACGTCGGCACGAGAACCGCCCCACGCATCACTACCAGTTATGCTCGCTATGTTTTCTGGATTATGTTTCTCATTAGTTTCTTAAATTATTTGGATCGTAATGTTTTAACGGGAGCAGCGAATGTTATCGCCAAAGAGCTTGGCTTCAATCTTGGTGGCATTGGCTATATCGCGTCGGCCTTCCTCATCATCTATACACTCTTCACTATACCGCTGGGAATATGGGCAGACCGAGCGAAACGGAGAGACGTTGTGGCAATCAGCGTTGCTGTTTGGAGCATCGCCACCGCCGCTACCGCCCTCGCCAGCAATTTTATAACACTGTTTATATCGCGTATGGTACTGGGGATTGGCGAGGCTGGCTATTTTCCGGCTGGCACTGCGTTGATGAGCGATTATTTCAGTCGTGAGAAGCGTTCGCGTATCATGAGTTGGTGGAGCGTGGCGCAACTTGTCGGCATTCTCGTAGGCTTTGTACTCGGTGGTACGCTTGCAGGTCTCTATCCCGGAAGTTGGCGTCTCGCGTTTCTATTTACAGGCATTCCTGGTCTCTTGCTTGCACTTTTCGTATGGCGTGTGCGTGAACCACGCCGCAATCAGGCCGATGAGGAGGCTCTCGAAGCTCGGAACGCGTCTATCGCAGTCGGGGAAGCGCAAGGAGCGGGACATCCTATTGCTGTGCCAACCAACATTCTTGTACAGTTCGGTACACTCCTCAAAATCAGAACGCTGGTTGTGCTGATAGTGATGCAAATTTTTGCCTTCTTTGTGCTCACTGTCAACGTCGTTTTCTTGCCAACATACTTACAGCAAAAAGATACCTTTGGCCTCAGCTCTGGAAGGGCTGGTCTGTTCTCTGGTGCCGTCGTTGTGGTTGCAGGAATGGCTGGAACCGTCCTCGGCGGCTATATGGCTGATTGGTTGAACAAGCGTTATCCAGGGTCACGTATACTTGTATGTGGTATTGGCTTTTTGCTCGGCGCACCGGCATTCGCGGCAGCCGTAACTTTTCACAATTTGCTGGTGTTTACCGTCTTCTTTGTTCTCTCAACTCTGCTATTGACGATTTACACTGGCCCCAGCACAGCCGCGACACAGGATGTAGTGCCATCGGCACTACGCGCCTCCGCCGTCGCCATCTCGCTGCTGATTGCTCACTTGCTAGGAGATGCATTTTCGCCTACATTAGTAGGTGTACTTGCAACACAATTTGACCCAACACACGGGCAGCATTTCGCGCAGGGCATAGCGGGGCAGGACCTGAGTATTGCACTCTTAGTTACCTGCACACCCGCGCTGGCAATCGCAGGTCTCGTCGGTCTCTTTGGCTCCGGTTGGATGAAAAGCGATATCGCCGCCGCGGAAGAGGTTGATAGGGCTGCAAGAGGGTAAAATATCTATGAGAACATTCCTCGGCTTTGCCGAGGAATGTTCTCATAGATATTTAGTGATTATAGATAGCGAGGAATCCCTTTAGATGATTCACTTTTACGAACTAGCGCAATTAGACGCATCGCAACGCACACGCCTCCTGCGTCGTGCGGAGGTTGAGATCGATAGCTTGATCGACTACGTGCGCCCAATTGTGTACGACGTGCGAGAGCGTGGCGATGCAGCCCTTCTCGAATACATGGCAAAATTCGATCAGGTGCAGCTTACACCCGACACGCTACGTGTAAGCCAAGTTGAGATTGAGCGTGCCCATTCCGAACTCGACCCCGATGTCTATGACGCGTTACAGCATGCCATTCGCAACGTTCGCACGCTCCATGAGCGACAGATGCCACATGAGCAAGTATTTACGCAGGTTGCTCCAGGTGTCATGGCTGGTGAGAAGATTACACCTATCAGTAGCGTTGCACTCTGCGTGCCTGGCAGAAAAGGGATTTTTCCTTCAGTAATGTACATGTTAGCAATACCTGCTTCTATCGCAGGTGTTCCACGTATCGTTGTCTGCACTCCGCCAGAGCCTGATGGTACTATCGATCCGGCGTTACTTGTCGCCGCCGACCTTTGTGGAGTTCATGAAATTTATCGTATAGCGGGACCGCACGGCATTGCTGCGCTCGCCTATGGCACGGAGACGATTGCTCGCGTCCATAAAATCACCGGTCCTGGCAATGCCTATGTCTCTGCGGCAAAGCGTCTGCTCTATGGCACCGTCGATATTGGGCTACCAGCGGGACCAAGCGAGTCGATTCTGTTAGCCGACGAAAGTGCAGACCCTGAGCTGGTGGCTAGCGATCTCTTGATTGAGGCCGAGCATGGTCCCGACTCCTCTAGCTTGCTTGTCACGAATAGCCGCGCTCTGGTCGATGCGGTACTAGCCTTGTTACCAGAGAAAATAGCGGCCTTGCCAGAACCGCGTCAAGGCTTTTGTCGCACAGGATTCGAGTCTGAAAAGGGAACGGGCGGCATCATTCTCACGGAAACGATGCAGCAAGCCATCGAGTTTACCAATGAGTATGCTCCTGAGCATCTTGAAGTGCAGGTACGCGAGCCATTCGCCTTGCTTGGAGCCTTAAAGAATGCAGGTGAGATACTGCTAGGTCCCTATACGCCGGTCACTATTGGCAACTTTAGTGCTGGCACCAACGCAATATTACCGACGGGAGGTTTCGCGCACACTTATTCGTGTACCTCCGTCTTCGACTTCCTCAAGCGCACAGGATTGGCTTACGTCACACAGGAGGGTTACGAATCGCTCAGAGAGACGACGCACCGCCTTGCCGAGTTTGAAGGCTTTCCCGCGCACGCTAATGCAGTGACAGAGCAGCGCGGCTCGTCCAAACACCTGTCAAAAGCATAAAATACGAAAGGAGTACAATTCGTGAGAATTATACTCCTCTCCGCTAAGAAATAGCCCTACTCTGGAGCGGTCTGCGAAAACGTTTTCGCCTCGGTGATCCAGGTGTTGATCTCTTCGATGGTGGGAGTATGATGCGCGAGTTTCTGCTTCGCTTGCAGGTCTACCAGGGTTTTGTGCAGGTTATCGGCTTTGCGATGTTGCAGTTCCGTTGAGAAAATTTGTGAAAAAAGCCACTGAACAGATTGAGGAAGATATGTTATAATGCCTGCAATGTGAAATGACAGAGTATATCGGAAGAGTGGATGCTGGACTCTTTATGTATAGAAAATCTATCCGTTATGCGAAACACAGAGTTTAGTTAGTATAGAGCGGTGTAAGTAGACATATGGCAAATAACTATTCATATGACCCTAAGAATATTTCACCCATAAGTAACGCGTCTTCTCTGCCTGCCAATGGACCTAGCGGCACAGAGCCGGAAATTTCTTTGCCCGTTTCAACTCCGTCCACGCCTAATGTTTCGGAGTCTTCATCTGAAGCTCCCAAAGCTTCTAGCGCGTCCAATGGAGCGCATGCAGCTAATCAACAACGTCTCGCACCAGGAACCGAGCTATCAGATGGCAAACGCTATCGCATAGAACGTATGGTTGCGTCGGGTGGTATGGGTGCAGTCTATCGCGCCATTGACAAACGCTTCAACAAGCCCTGTGCGGTCAAAGAGATGCTCGACGATTTTCAGAGTGAGAGTGAACGCGCTCAGTCGGTCGAGTGGTTTTCGCGCGAGGCTTCGCTGTTGCTCGAACTCAATCATCAGTGTATTCCGCGCGTGCGCGATTTCTTCGTTGATGGCGGTAGACACTATCTCGTGATGGACTTTATTGAAGGGCGCACGATGGGAGCGGTATTGGAGCAAGAGGCGACGGTTGCTGGCGTTAACGGTACACGCGGTATTTCAGAGGCACGTGCCCGTCATTGGGGGCAGCAGGTCTGTAGCGTTCTCAGCTATCTGCATCGTCAATCACCACCAATTATTTTCCGTGACCTCAAACCGACGAACATCATGGTCACCAATAACGATGACATTAAGCTCATCGACTTTGGTATTGCACGCACCTTTCAGTCGCAAAGACAGGCCACAATTATCATGACCGTTGGCTATGCGCCACAGGAGCAGTTGATAGGCAATCCAGAGCCGCGTAGCGATATTTACGCGTTGGGGGCGACGCTCTACAGAGTGTTGACGCGCCACGACGCCTCGAACAACAAACCGACAATCTTCTCATTCCCTCCATTACGCTCACTACGCCCCGATATCACACCGGCCTTCGAGCAGATTGTGATGAAGGCACTGGCAATGTTTCCCGATCAGCGTTGGCCTAACGCCGCTGAGATGGAACGTGCCATTATCAATCTGCCAGCACTTCCTACTGGTTCTGGTGCTGGCGCCGCACTCTTTCGACCCGAACCACGTCAGCCATCGGGGCAGAATACGCCGAATAGCGTTAGAGTGTCAGGACCACATCCTCCCCCCGTTCAATTGGGCACCAATGGTCCTGCCGGTCAGTTTATCATCGCCGCGACAAACCAGATTATGGCGGGTCGGGTCGATGAAGCCTATCTATCGGTGCAACGTGCTTATGGCCTTGAGCCAAACAACGCCCTCGTCCACAAACTTTTTGGGCAAGTGTTTGCGCGTAGACAACAGGTCGATCCTGCGATACAAGCCTACAACAGATCACTACAGCTCAATGTTGAGGATGGGGAAACGCACAAACTATTTGGCGATGTCTGGCTGTTCCTACGTCAATCGCCGTCACAAGCGGTGACGGAATATGCACAATCGCTGCGCTACAACCCTAAAGATTTTGAAACTCATCAAAGACTTGCACAGAGCTATGAACGTACTCAGCAGCTTGATCTCGCACTACGAGAATATCAGGAGGCGGTGCGTCTGGCACCCAAACAGCCAAACATTGTTGGGCCGTTACATTTCGCGCTCGGTCAACTCGCTCTACGTATCAACCAGCCCCAGATAGCGGAACAGGCATTCGTGCAGGTGCTGATGATTAACGCTAGCGATTATCAGGCTCGGTTCCTGCTCAGTCAGGCATATGAAAAGCAAAACAAACTAGAGGATGCATTCCGCGAATGTACTTACGTTGTTGGTCCACTAGGACCAAGCAATCCAGCCGTGACACAAATGTATCAACGCCTTCGAGGGCAACTCGGACGTTAGCAACGTCTCTATTTTTACCAACCCATACAAGGGAGATTATATTCATGAGTACGTATCGTTCCACTTTCACTACTGGAAAGGGTACAGAGCTGATAGGCAGGGCGTCATACTGCGTGACACGCTGGGCGTCATGCTGCGTACTCTGCGGACTTATCGTGCTTCTCTTTATTCAAAGCACACTTTTTTCGTCATCACTCGCGTTTGCGGCACGTCGCGCTACTCCATCACAACCAGAGAGTCTTGTACGTTCTGGCGTCTCGGTTGTACGCATTGTTGCCAATTACGGGCTACAAACCCCAGGTTTCACCCCACCATCGCAATCTACTACATCTATAAAATCAAACAATACGTCGACAAGCCTATTGGACACACCATCGCAAACCTGCACAGGATTGGGAGTCGTGGTAGCAAGCAAGTCCAGTGCAACCCAGCAAAATGCGTGGGTTTTGACAGATGGCTCACTCGTCAACAAGGATGATTTTACCTGCAAGAGCCTGGGAGCTGCGAGTATTATAAGCAATAAACTCAAGCTAAATTCCATTAGCGTGTATCTAAGCAATGCCTACAATAATGTACTCACCATACCAATGACTGGCTTTGTGAACAGTGTCCAATGCAGCAATGCAAAATGTAGCGACGGTGCCGCACTCTTCGCATTCCATAGCAACACGCTACTTCCCTATGCTCAATTGCCAACTTCGTCAACCGCCGTGCCGCAGGATTTTGCCGCTATTCAACTCAGTCAATCGACGCAGGCACCAGCTACTCCAACGTCGCCGTCAAACCTGCAGCAGTTTCTCACGCCCACTTCTATCACAATTCAAAAGTCAGACGGTCCCAACGCCTTCGACGGCTTTGAGAACGGAACTCCTATCATTGACCAGCAGGGTTTTCTCACTAAGCTCTACCTGAAAGATACGACATTCTCAAAGATTTTCAAGACAGCAGACGCAAAAGCGTTTTTGGCAAAGCAGCCGCAAATCACGAGCGATCCAGCACCAAACGATGTATCAAGCAATTGGAATGCTGGCATCACGGCGTATTATCAGGGACCAAGGAGCTATGATACAGCTAAGAGTTTTCTGATGAGAGCGGATGAGAATGCGAGCAATCAGTTTCAAGGTGCTAGCAATTTAATTGCTACGATCAACGCCACTCAGAGCGTTCAAAATAAGAACGGAAATTCATCATCGGAATCTGGTGGAAATTCGACGCCAAACGGTATTAGGCTTCCGATTCTCGGTATCATTTCGTATTTCTTGCTAGCAATTATCGTTGTTGGCGTCATCATCTTTGTGTTGTTACTTGTTTTCCTCAACTCACTCTTCAAGCGTGGACAACGCAATCGAGAGTTTGCTGAGGCAGACAGGCAAGCGACAGTGCAAGCACAACAAATTCAAGAGCGAGAGGCGCAACAAAGTGCTGCCCATGTTGCATCCAGAGTACCTGTACAGCAAGTAGCTTTGCAGCCACCTCAACCGCAGGTTTCGCCCGATCCAGTAGCCTCACGTGCATCTGGAACACCTGTGCCTGTAAACGCTTCATATGCGGACTATCCAACTATTGATATGAACGAGGCAAAGCGCAACGGTACACTTGACACAGAGAAGACACAACAATTCTCCCCAGTCCTGGAACCAACGCTAAAGATGAGCAAGCCACTGGGATTTGAGGTCATAACGAGTACAGACCCCGGCATTAAGCGTAAATATAAGCCTAATGAAGACAGTTTGTTCGCAGTCAAAGGCGTGCGTTCGCTCAACGGGCAGATGCAACAAATCGGCTTGTTTGTGGTTGCCGACGGGATGGGTGGTCACGCGAATGGTCAGGATGCCAGTCGTTTAGCCATTCAAACCATCATCGACTATATGTTACCACGTCTCGTTCATGCTGAAGGAACAAGCGAAACACCTGAGAAACTGCTGGTTGATAGTGTACAACAGGCGAATCAAGCTGTTCATGAACACAATGTGAAAAACGGAGCAGACATGGGCACAACCGTTACGGCAACGCTCATTCTTGATACAACGGCTCATGTCGCCAATGTGGGAGACAGCCGCACGTATCTCTACCGTGTGCCGGAAGGTCTCTCAAAGATAACACGCGATCACTCGGTTGTCGCCAGCCTTGTCGATGCTGGCATCATCAAACCCGACGACATCTACACGCATCCCAAGCGCAACCAGATTTATCGTAGCCTTGGCGAGAAACCACTTGTCGAAGTTGACCCATTCGATGTGCAACTTCAGCCCAACGACAAAATGCTGCTCTGCTCCGATGGACTCTGGGATATGGTGCGTGATCCTGAGATTCAGCGCGTACTGGAAGTGCCAATCACAGACCCGCAACAACTGGGCGATAACCTTATCAAAGCCGCTCATGCTGGCGGCGGTGAGGATAACATCAGCGTGATCGTCGTCAACGTCGTGGAACGTTCAGACAAACCGCTTACTCCTGGTCTCGATGTTATCTATCGTCAGGAAAACGTAACTATGCCACAGATATAGTTTTTTATAATACAGTTGGATATGGAAAAATGAGAGGTGCTGCATGCAGCACCTCTCATTTTTCCATATCCAACTGTATTATAAAATTGTCGCACTTTCCCCTCTGTGCTATAATCCTTGTAGCATCTTCTCGCCTTCTTTTAGAAGGTTTAAGAAGACAATCGTCGGGAGGAATTTTCTATGTCCATAAATATTGCCTATCTCTATGCGGGCATTCTATTGGCGGGCGGCTTCGTGTTTGTGATTGCCGCAACCGTTTTCTCTAACCTGATCTCGCCACATAATAGAACAAAAGAAAAGCTGCAAACCTATGAATCAGGAGAAACCCCCATTGGTAACGCTTGGGTACAGTATCCGCTTGGCTTCTATATTTTTGCACTGCTTTTTGTAGCATTCGATGTCGATATCGTGTTTATCGTCGCATGGGCAATCATTTTTAAGCAATTAAACATTTTTGGGTTCGTCGAAATTCTCTTCTTTATTCTTGTACTTGCACTCGGTCTGGCATATGCATGGCGTAAAGGAGTGACACGATGGATTTAGTCCCACGTTCTGCGAACATCCCTAGCGCGACTACTGGTTATCGTGATCAGAACGCCGCCCTCGCACGCGATCTAGCACCAATTGCTCAGATTACAGGCAAAGCGGTTGCCCCAAAAACGCTCAAAGGCGACTTTCTCACTTTGGATATAGACCGCGAGAGCCTCGTCGCGGTCTCGCGTTTTCTGCGCGACCAGCTCGGCTTCGACCTGTTGGTCTCCATCTCTGGCGTCGATATGATGGATCATCTGGAAACCGTCTATCATATGCGCTCAACCACACGCGGTCAGCTTCTACAGATAAAGGTACGTATCGACTCTGACAAGCCAGAGGTGGATAGCGTCGTCTCGGTCTGGCCTACCGCGAACTGGCTAGAGCGTGAAACCTACGATATGTTTGGCATTCGCTTCACCGGACACCCCGATCTACGCCGTATGCTGCTCGATGACGACTTCGAGGGCTTTCCACTGCTCAAAAACTTCCATCAAGTACCTTTGACGGTGAAGCCACGCGCAACAACGCAGGTTGATCCGAACATGGCGGTTGCCGGAAATTTTCAACAGCAGCACGTCGAACATGTGGTGCAAAAGAAGCTGGGACAGGGCTTGGAAGAGCGACTCCACCCCGGTACGCCAACCTTTGGACATACAGGCGAATCACAACAGAAGTCGGCGAACCAGAACGAGTCGAATCCTGAAGGCCAATCTGTTACACGAACATCGCCTGATACCGGAAAAGATACGAAAGATAAAAGCGGAATTCGCACCGCCAACGAGCAGATTTAATGGCAAAGAGACGCAGACGTAAAACACAGAGAACTACAGAGAGAAGTGTAGAGCAGGCTGTGCCAACAACTACTGCTACACCTCCTCGTAATAGAATGCAACGCCGTCCTGCAACACGCATGGATGCGGCTCAAGTCATTCTTATGCCTGCGTTTGTCGCATTGGGATGTTGGGGACTCGCGGTCTCATTCGTCTTCTTTTTTCCCGACCCCAACCACCTGTTGTATGGTGGTATGGCAGCCGTGATGGGACTAATCTGGTCGATCATTGTAGTGCTACGCATTCGACGCGTACTACAGATGAATCGTGAAGGACGAATATACTCATAGATAGCTTTATACGTGTTACTTTTAGCAAGCGTCAATACTTATAGCAACAGAAACTGAAACATACAATAGAGGAATCAATCCTATGGCAGTAAATCCAAGAACAGATGTGGGTACGAATACCGCTGATGAGCCTGAAGGTGTACAATCGCAAGAGATGCTGCTCAACATGGGGCCACAACATCCTAGTACACATGGAGTGTTGCGTCTCGTGTTATCACTGGAGGGCGAAACCGTCACCGACTGTACACCTGTCATCGGCTACCTGCATCGCGGCATCGAGAAAATTCTGGAAAACCGCCCTGTGATGGGTGGTATCCGCTACATGGACAACGCTGACTATCTCTCGCCCATGCTCAATGAAATTGCTTATGCAGGAGCGGTGGAGCAGGAAATGGGTATCGAGGCACCACGCCGCGCTCAGTATATTCGCTTGCTCGTTGGCGAATTGCAGCGTATTGCGAGTCACCTCGTCGCGGTTGGCACCTATCTGCTAGACCTCGGAGCCTTCACACCCGTTATCTACGCATTCCGTGACCGTGAAGGTATCATGGGCATGTTTGAGCAGTTGGCAGGAAGCCGTTTCAACGTCAACTACCAGCGCGTCGGCGGCGTACTACACGACTTCCCCAAAAACTGGCTCTCCGAGTGTTCGGCCTTTCTCGACCAGCTAGAGAAAAATATGGTCGAGTTCAAGCAACTCGTTACAGGCAACGAAATTTTCGAGTCGCGTACACAGGGCGTTGGGTATATCGACCAGCAACAGGCCATCGCCTATGGCTTGACGGGTCCAATGCTGCGTGGCAGTGGCGTCAATTGGGACCTGCGCGTCAACCGCCCCTACATGGCCTATCGTGAGGTACCCGTCAACGTACAGGTGCGTCAAGAGGGTGATTGCTATGCACGCTATCAGGTCAAGATGCAAGAGATCGATGAAAGCATTCGCCTGTGTCGTGTCGCCATCGACAAAATGCCCGGCGGCCCCATCGGAACACGCACTCCCATCGCACTGCGCCCACCGCGTGGTGAAACCTACTTTGGCATCGAGAGCAGCAAGGGTGAGCTAGGCGTCTACTTCATAAGCGATGGTAGCGAGTATCCGTGGCGTGCCAAGTTGCGCGGTCCTTCGTTTGTGAACCTGCAAATATTACCAGAGTTACTGCGTGGTCATAAGATGGGCGACGTTGTAGCGATTATCGGAAGTTTGGACCTCGTGCTGGGTGAGGTTGATCGATAAAATTATGTGTTTGAACAGGCATCTATAAAATGCCTGTTTTCATCTCTCTTTTTTGGAGTTATCCATGTATACATTATTGTTGGCGGACGACATAGGCTCACAACTACTGCATGGCATTATCTCGTGGGACTTCTTGCAGTTCGTTGTCGCCCTCGCCTCTATCTTCGGCTTTGTCTTGACTAGTGCCGCCCTGCTTGTGTTTGCCGAACGTAAGATTATGGCGTGGATGCAAGACCGTTTTGGTCCGACGCATACTGGTCCAGGTGGTACTTTGCAATCGGTTGCCGATGTCGGTAAGCTCTTGCTTAAAGAAGACATTCATGGTAATACAACAGACAAAGCTGTATTCTTGCTAGCACCCTCGGTCTTTATAGCTCCCGTCATTGCGGCGTTCGCGGTGCTTCCGCTCTCGCCCTATGTTGGTATTCCAGGAACGGCATTGGCAACTGGCCTTGTCTATCTTGTTGCAATGAGTTCTATTGACGTAATCGCTGTCATTATGGCTGGTTGGGGTTCTAATAGTAAATATGCTCTGATTGGTGGTCTACGTGCTGCTGCACAAATGATCTCTTATGAACTACCACTTGTACTGGCTCTTATCAGCGTCGTTATGTTTACCAGTATCCTCTCTAACAATGATGGCATCGGCACAATTTCTATTCGCGAAATTATGAACTATCAGAATGTCTGGCATATTACGCACATTCCGGTGCTTGACTTCATCTTCGAGGGCTTCACACCCTGGTCCTGGTTCTTCCTATTCCAGCCGTTGATGCTTCTCATTTACTACGTCTGTGGTCTTGCTGAGACTAACCGCCCTCCATTCGACCTACCAGAGGCAGAGTCAGAGCTGGTTGCGGGCTACCTCACGGAGTATAGTGGCATGCGCTGGGCTATGTTCTTCCTCGGCGAGTATGGCAACATGACCATTGTATCCTCGATCACAACCTACCTCTTCCTGGGTGGTTGGAGCGGCCCCGGCGTCAGCTACCTGACTGGACTCAACAACGGTTGGTGGGGACTGCTCGGCAACATACTCGCGCTTGGCTACTTCATTCTCAAAGTATACGGTATGTGCTTCATCTTCATCTGGGTGCGAAGCACGCTCCCACGCCTACGACCCGACCAGTTGATGCAGTTCGCATGGCTGATTCTCATTCCTTTCACGCTGGGGAACATTCTGCTGACAGGTTTGATCTACCTCATCATCGGCAATCTAGGACTTCCCACATGGATATTCCTGGTGGTCGTGGCAGCGATCAACTGGGCTGGACTGTTCGCCTTCGTGCAATTGGTGACACGCGTCACCGTCTCTTCTGCACGACGCGCACAATCGCCATCCATTCGCGCACGCCAGCGTACCAACGCAGTGCCATCACCAGCTCTACCGCTACGTGATGCAATCCCTGCTCGCGTTGCCTTGCCACAAGGTGGAAGCGCAACAACAGTTGCCGATAGAGGCGAGTAAAATATATATTGGTTGAAAACAGAGAATGGCCAGTGATGCTTTGAAGTGTGTCAG
>CAXUGH010000040.1:0-10646 GCA_964250365.1 uncultured Ktedonobacteraceae bacterium | reverse complement strand
TTTTTTTTTATAAAAATTATTATCCCCTTATCACATTTCATTTTTGACCGCGCAATTCTCTTTTTTAAACCAATACCAAGTGTTTTAATATTATTGAATCCATCCTACAATATAGCCAATGGCAAGCACAAGAACGAGAGCTATGCCAATGAGTGCGAAGATGCGAAGGAAAGCCATTCGCGCTGGTGATGTCGAGTTGGCATAGAGAGAACCTGCTTGCCAGCGTGAAGCAGCTGCTGGATTGAAAAATTGCCAAAGAGCTACAAGGAATACGATAACCATAAATACCCAGATAAGCCACGAGGGGTGGAACAAGACAATTCCCATATTCGACGTAACAATTGCTATGTCCATAGTCTTTTCTCTCCTGTTAGACAAGTTCTTTGAATGAGTCTATAAAGGGGCAATGCACATGTTTCTAATACGTAATAACCTGTCTTTGTGATGCATTTTCTGCTATCAAGCACATTCTCTATTCCAAGAAGCAAGAATCGTTTCATTATGAATGTCCTATCCCACTCAATCGTACCTCACATTCCTGCTAACCTCTTGACAATCATCTGCAAATTAGGTATAAATCTAATTAGATTTATAAGAAACATCAAGGAGAGGGTTATGGAGAATTTTTCTATTCGCCTTGAAACGTCATCTCACGAAGTTCTTACTCACGCTCCGCCAACGATTGCTCGTTGTCTCGATACTCATGGTCATGTGATTATCTGGCCTGGGAAAAGAGCTATGCAGCACTTGCTTTTCACCTACATCTCTTCGTACTTTGAAGAGGGACGTACTTATAGTGAGAAAGAGGTGAATGCGTTGTTGTCTGAGCTAGTAAGTGCGGTTGACTGCGCTACGCTTCGCCGCGGCTTGTGCGATTTTCGCTACTTGAAACGCACGCGTGACGGGTCGCAGTACTGGCGGATAGAACAAAATAAGAGTTGAATTGCAAACAGACAACACACTCACGAGGAACATATTCATGTCCCAAGACAACCTCTTTTTACAGCAAACAGTGGAAGTTCTTTCAGATACATCGCGGCTTAAACTGGTAGGCTTGCTCTCGGTTCAAGCGTACAGTTTGGAAGAACTCGCAGCGTTGCTCGACATAAAAGTTTCACTGGTTGCACGACATCTCAGAAAATTGCAGCATCTGAACCTTATCGAAACTCAGGCACAAAAGACTAACTTCGTTTCACGTTACACACTGAACATGAAGTCTTTCCGTCTGCTCACGGCATCGTGGCATACTTCGCAAGAACTTCTTTCTCCACGCGACGAGATAGCTATTGATGAAAGCATCTTCGCAGAAGAGGAGCGAGATGTTATTCATCGTTACTTTGTGGGTACACAACTAACAACGATACCAGCAGGTCGTAAGAACCTCGAAATTCTTGTGAAGTGGTTTGCTCACCTTTTTGAGATCAACGTATGCTATCAAGAAAAAGAGGTCAACGAGATTATTCAGCGTCATTACCACGACTACGCCTTTTTTAAGAAAGATTTAGTTGGTCGTGGATATTTGAGACGTAATCACGGCCTATTCTGGAGAGTCAATCCTTCTTAAAACAGACGAAATACTTACTTATAGCAAGGAGAAATTCATGTTCGTCACCTCACCCGACAATATACGCATCGCTTACGATATACAAGGCACAGGGCCAGCACTACTCCTACTCGCGGGCTTTCAAACAAAACGTCAAATCTGGCATGAGCTTGGTTATGTCGAGCAACTGAGCAGTGAGTTTACGGTCATTACAATGGATCGACGCGGCATCGGTGAAAGCGATATGCCCACAACTCCTGATATGTATACCGTCGAAAAAATGCTTGCCGATATCAACACCGTGCTTGATGCTTGTAATATAGACCGCTTTTTAATCTGGGGACACTCTTTTGGCGGTTCAACAAGTACACAGCTAGCGATACGCTCTGAACGCGTCATACGAGCGGTTATTGCCGGAAGCTTCTTTAGGCGTATCTATTCTGAAAACTTCGTTAATGAAATCGTTAACGAGTGGGAAGTTGTGCAAAAAGCGCAACGAGAGGGCAGCCTGAAAAGCCTGGATATTGACGAGGATGAGGAAGCATACATTCAGCAGGTAAACATTCCTGCTACAATTGCTTGCTGGCGTGCCTTGGTCTCATGGCCTGTCATTGAACCGCAAGAGGTACGTTGTCCCGCGTTCGTCTATAGCGGCACCAATGACGAACGCGTCACGAAGCCGCTACAGGAGCAACAGCAGGATATCGAGGCGGCGGGCATACAGTTACTTATCTTCGACAATATGGATCACGAAGAGGAGATTAGCAAGATTGAGGTTGTGCTGCCACCAGTCCTGGCGTTTTTACATCGTGCGGAGAAGTGAGCAAGAGTATTGCTCAATTGCTCCTTCCAGGCAACATACGTCGTAGATGTTCGCTAATCGTCGCAATTGGCTTCAACGCTTCCTCGCGCTCTGATGATGGTGGTAGCATCTGGCGCGTTAGATTGGCGAAGCCCTGCATCGCGTTCAACACCGCTCGAATCTCATTTGAAGTCAACTGTATCACGCCACCACCCACCTCTATCACAGCTAGCATGCGCTGCTGAACAGTTGTGAGTAGCACAATTTCAGCATCGCGTTGGCGTGACTGCTTTTCCTTTCGTATAAACATGAGATAGCTAGCGATCATCATGAAAATCGTGCGAATATCGTGCGGCGAAAGATTGAGGTTAGGTACGTCATCATATGGCTCATGAGATTTCATCATACCCCCAGTGCTATTGCGCTCTTCCTACCAATCGGAGTGAGTCAGAATTGGTTCCATATACGCGACTCCCGTCATTTTGAGCAACCCTGCTCGCACCATCGCTGCACGCATTTGACTCACAGGTTTGCCCTGCTCAATAGTCCATGTCGTTATATAGGGAACGTTCGAGCCATGTGCTACATCGAGTGTAGTCAAGTGATAAGTTGCAAGATACACCCGAAACGGCAGATTGCCTAACGACAACGATTGCGTGATTTGATCCTCGATACGATTGCGATGCCAGAGGTAATCTTTATACTGATTGTTCTTATGTCGTATCATTGTCTGTTCATCCTTCCCCCCAAAAAAAATACACGTTACTGCTCATCCTTCTAAAGCAAGACGACGAGGAACAACCCGTCGCCCAGCAACTCTTACAGAAGTACAGAACTATCAAGAAACAGTACTACTTTAAGAGCCATAATCAGTATAATCAATGCAATTCATCTAAACTACATCTTTGCGTTATCAGTAGTACATCGCTTATACACCATTCCTTATCTTTGATTTCGTCTCTAAAATAGGGATAGGCCGATATTTTTTACATCATTTCTCTGGCAACTTGCATTACACCATTGTTACATCAGTCTTACATCGTTTCCCCTATTTCCCTCGACAGACGCACTTGCGCTATGTTATGCTTGTTTTTGAGATTATGAAACCACCAATTTCGTAGGGACCAGATTTATCGCGTCCGTTGCGCGATTTATCGCATGAGATTCTTGTTGAAAATGTATGCAGGGAGAATGAATCTCGCTCAATGAATTGAGCTACGGACGCGATAAATCTGGTCCCTACGAATGAGGTTTGTATGAAAATTAGGATGGTGTAGGTAGGCAGAAGGCACCTGAGAATGCGAGGAACAGGCGCATGACACGATGGGAACAATTGATCGCGGCACGAGATGAAAAGCACGTTTCACAATCGGAGGCGGCAGAACTGCTCAACGTTGGTCTGGTGACATATCAACGGTGGGAGGGAGGCAAAGCGAAACCACAACCGCAACACCTGCGGCGGATACATGAGATATTTCGACTTGGGCAGGGTGATGAAAGCGTTCCAACAGAACCATCACGTACTCCCTCAGTCGAGAACAAGCTTTCTCAAAAGCATCTTCCGAGCGTTGCTGAAGAGGATTTCGACGAACTGCCTAACCTCATCGCCGCCAAAATTACCACTCATCTCTTATCTCTTGCCTTCATAGAACATGCTACCTCCACTGAGAAACGCAACGCGATTCAGCGCGTTATCAAGGATTTTGATGCCATGAACACCACCAACAAAAACTATCAAATCAACAGACGAGAGGCATTGTGTGCGCTTGCAACCTTGCCAATGCTTACCTTCGGCTTGAGTACACCAGAGAAAGGCATAGTACCTGCTCAGTATGGAAGTATCATTGCTCAATGCAATGCAAGCCTGGAAGCTTGTTGGGAGTTGTATTGGAGCAACGATGCTAATGATACCCGTCTAGCGTTCAAAAGTGCATCGAAGTATCTCTCGCTATTACAAGAGATTGTGAAAGATTCGGCAAATTATAGACAAGAGGCATTAGACCTTGCAACGCGTTATGCTTTGCTGCAAACGCTCCTCGGTTGGATTTGCGTTGGTCCGGCAGAAACCATCCAATATGCAAAGAACGCTGTTGCATTAAGTAAAGAAACAGGAGATATTTCTTTACAACTAAGTGCGTATAGCAAACTTGCATGGGGATACTTTTATAGTAAGAAATATTCATCAGCGTGTAAGGTAGCACAAGAAGCAGAAACGCTTTTGTTGCACTATTCTCAAAATACGAACACTCCTCCTCTACATGCGGTTGTAAAAGCAGGTACGTACAGCACGTTGGCTTTAATGCAAGCAACTAATAGACAATCACCAGATACAGCGATACAAAAAGTCTCCGAGACGATTCCAGTAGACGAGAGTTACGCCTTGATGACCTCTAAACGTTCATCACTGCTCTTAGAAGCTGGCTGGTCATACTGCTATTCTGGCAATCAAAAGCAGGTACAAACAACGTTAGCACAACGCATCGATCTTGAAACACTTACTCCCAAGATTCGGCAGAGCGAGATGGGTCGTGTGGAGACAATCAACGTCCTAGCACTTTCCTCGCTTAAAACACAAAAGAGGGACATGGAACAAACTATACACTTCTGGGTTGCAGGCATGCAGGGAGCAAAAAGCTTGCAGAACGAGCAGCGATTTAACGAAGCAGTCTCAACCTATGAACTGATGGAAGTGATATGGCCTGATGAGCAGCGTGTTAAGGAGCTTCGAGATTATATTGTGCATTGGAACTGAGGGTATCGCATAAAAACGACAAGGTTCAGAGAGACCGTTTGGTCTCTCTGAACCTTGTCGTTTTTATGCGATATCATAATTTTTTTACCAAATCAGGCTCAATCACATAAACTTTATCAGATAAGTCGAAGGGTTGAAGCTTTGTTAAAGCTTGCAATAATGTAGAAGCAAGCAACGCAACCGGAATATTTCTAGGGAAAGCACGAAGGACAAGTATGCCAGCGTGAGGCGATGGAAATTTTATTTTGCTGAGATAATCTGTATCAAATGTTACAATAATCTTGTTACTCGCACGAGCGTAGGTAAAAATTGCAGAATCAGGTTGAAACCTAGCTTTTCATCGTATACACGCGTGACCGTATAACCTGCCCCTCGCATCGCCAAAAGCACTTTTTTAGGAATGTTTTCATCTAGTAAAAATGCTAATGGTTGACGCATTGTCATTACAAACTCACTTCACTATTTTCCAGAGCATCCGCATACCCTTTAATGTATTGCACTTGCTCTGGACTCAATTGCTTCATCCATTCCACTTGGAAGTGCTGCAAATCGTACTCATAGGAAATTTCTTCTACCGACATACCGCTCTCAAGATGACCTATGATACGGTCAACAAAGATACGAGTTCCTTCGATAATCGGGCGTCCACTATTGATTGTTGGGTCTTGTACAATCCCTGGCGCAATTTTGCGTATTCTCTGTAAAGTCATTGTCTTCTCCTCACGCTATGTCTCTTATTATAACATCCTTTCGAGAAGACAATACGAGTAGCTTTAGCATAGTTAAAACCTTGTCTCGAAGGTATTAAAAAGTCCTAATCTTGCCCCCGTTACCCTTGACTTATTGCATTAGGACGTGCTAATATCCGAGTATACAAGTATGATATAAACACACTACATAGAGAAGCACGCCTCACTATTTTGTGAGAGCAGAGCGACTTCTGACAAAACGTAGAAGAGGTTTTTCGATGAGTTCTATATTCTCCCTTCGCACAGCAAAAATTGCGAGCTACATCTTTCTAATTGTAGCTGCACTGGTTGTGGTATCTGTTTTCGTCTGGCAAGGTATTACCGCATCTGGTAATCCCGATCCAACGACGCCGCATACTGCAACGAGTGCTGCGGTTATCAATACTGGCGTACTGGTCTTTCGTGAAGGGCTTGAATGTATTCTCGTGCTGTCCGCCGTAGTCGCAAGTATGATGGGCGCGAACAAGCACTATCGCCGCCCTATCGCTATCGGCGTAGCGATTGGCTTTGTTGTGACCATTATTACATGGTTTGTGGCAGTTGGCATCATCAACGACCTCTCACAAAATATCTCGGCCTTGAACGTACAGGCAGCGACGGGGTTGCTTGCTATTGTTGTACTACTGGTTGTAATGAACTGGTTCTTCCACAAGATTTACTGGACGGGCTGGATTTCGATGCACAACCGCAAGAAGAAAGAACTCTTGAAGAGCGCAAACAATCCTGCTTCGTCTGCTGCGAAGGTGCTGTGGGGTCTGGTTCTGCTTGGCTTCGCCTCGTTCTATCGTGAGGGCGTTGAGGTTGTTCTCTTCCTGCAAAGCTTTAGAATGCGTCTAGGCAACACGGTTATCCTCGAAGGCGTAATTATCGGACTCGTTCTCACTGGTCTCGTCGCTATCCTGAACTTCGTAGCTCATCGCCACCTGCCCTACAAGAAGATGCTGGTCGTAACTGGCGTGATGCTTGGTGCCGTTCTGCTTGTTATGGTCGGCGAACAGGCGCAGGAGATGCAGCTTGCCCACTGGATTACCACTACCCCCATTCCCGCGCTACAATGGATTCCATCGTGGATGGGTCTCTGGTTCTCGGTCTATCCAACCGTAGAGTCGCTAGCGGCTCAGGGGGTAGCCGCAATTCTCGTGATTGGCTCCTACTTTCTGGCACGCCACCAGACAGTCACAGCACCGCGCCGACGTGGAGAGACGCCAGCGCGACGACCTGAGTCCGCACCTAGCGAAAAGATGCCTGTGGGGGTATAGCGCATACGCGTTGATGTAACGGTGTTTGGGAAACCAGGGCACCCGCAAGGGGATGCCCCTACCATACAACGAGATCGCCTGTAGAGACCATTCGTGTCAAGATGAGCCGCGCGGTTTCAAGTATGTACATGGCCTTTTTATACTCCACGAATAAAGAGAACTAGCGACGTGAGCACGATGCTTACCAACGATCCCGCAACAACCTGCGCGAGTGTATGGCGACGTAAGACGACGCGCGACCAGCAGACGGCGATGAGCAGGACAAAGGCGATGAGCATAACGCGACCATAGAGGGCGGTCAAAAAAGTAGCGGCGGCGGCAAGCGACGAGGCGTGAATGCTGATTTTCCACCACAGAGTGATAACGAACATCACGATACCACTTAGAACTGTGATGAGGAGCAACGTTTGCAGGTTCTTGGGACCATGTGTAAAAAACAATATAGCAAGGCCAATAAGGGCTGAGATAATACCGAAGAGAAACGGACCGAAACGCTGTGAACGCACACTTACATCGGCATCAGTAAACTTGCCGATGCGTACTCCGACGAGCACATATACCATTGGTCCAAATGTTAGAAATACCAGTATGAGACACGTATAGAGCAGAGCCGTGAGTAGGTTTGGCGCATGATAAAAGGCTACGAGAAAGACGAACGGCAACGAGACAGTGACGGGCGAGAGAATGTTCGAGAGAGCGCGTGCAATGCGAATGCGTATAGAGTTGCCGAGTGGCGGATGTGCGGATGGAGTTTGTGGACTCTCGTCGAGAGCAAGATCAGAGGTCATACTACTCCTTTTTATAGACGTGCCTGTCGAGCAATCACAGGATAGCCTAGAACTTTGCTTGCGACATTACTGAATGCTTCTGGATCGCCGCTACACCAGACCTGTAGTATTCCTCTACTGTCTTCTTCAGGAACAGGACGCGTCATAGCATCGGTATCCAGGACAGCATGAGTTCGACGCGCCACCGCTGCCCCACTGTCAATCACGAGAATATTCTTGCCCACAACGCGTTCAATTGCTGGGCGCATGGCGGGAAAATGTGTGCAACCTAATACGAGAACATCAATGTCTTCCATAAGTAGAGGCCGCAAAACGGTCTGTAATGTCTCCTCGACTAGTGGTCCGTCGAGCTTACCAAGCTCCACCAGCGTCACCAGTTCAGGACAGCCAACAGCATAGACCTGCACGCCAGCAGCGAAATCTTCGATGAGATGATGCAGATAGGCCGCTTTGACCGCTTGATTGGTGGCGGCGACGCCAATGCGTCCATGCTTTGTCGCTCGTGCCGCTGGCTTCACCGCTGGCACCACGCCAACAAACGGCACGTCCAGGGTCGCACGTAGAACAGTAAGAGCCGCCTGTGATGCCGTGTTACACGCAATCACGATCAGTTTGACGCCTTGAGAGAGCAGAAAATGGCAGGCGGTCAACGTCAGGTCGATTATCTCGGCATCGCTACGCACTCCATAGGGACAATACTCCGTATCGCCGAAATAGATATAGTCTTCGTGTGGAAGTTCCCGTTGCAGAGCCGATAGAATTGTGAGTCCTCCTGCACCAGAGTCGAACACGCCAATCGGTGCAGTTGCTCTCCCAGTTACTTTACGCGTTACATCATTCAATGGGTATAGACTCCGTTCGCTATCACGTCCAGGTTGCACTTCCATCGCTAGGTTCTCACTACTCCACTGTGGCATCATGTTTTCGTTTGTTTCTATTCTATGCTGCGGAATTCGCGCTGCTCACCAAACACACGACGCATTGTATCACTTATCTCGCCCAGCGTCGCATATGCCTCTACCGCGTCGATAATCAACGGCATTAAGTTCTCGGTACCCGCTGCGCCATCTGCCAGTGCGCGAAGGCTCTGTTGCACTCGTTCATTATCGCGTCTCTCGCGTAGATTCGCAACCTTCGCCGCTTGTCGCTTCCCTGTTTCAATATCCATGCGTAACAGGTCGGGTCGCACCTCTTGCTCGATGGCAAAACGATTGACGCCAACCACAATCGCATTCTGCTCTTCCAATGCAAGCTGATAGTCATAAGCGGCCTGCTCTATCTCGGCCTGCATAAAGCCACGCTCTATCGCTCGCACACTGCCACCTAGAGCGTCAATTTTCTCGATATACTCCCATGCCCGTTGCTCTACTTCATTGGTCAACGACTCAACATAATACGAGCCAGCAAGGGGGTCAACGGTATCAGCAACACCCGTTTCAAAGGCGAGTATCTGCTGAGTACGCAGGGCAACTCGCGCCGACTCTTCGGTTGGTAGCGATAGAGCCTCGTCTTTTGAGTTCGTGTGCAGCGATTGTGTACCGCCGAGAACAGCGGAGAGTGCTTGATACGCGGTACGCACGATATTGTTATCAGGCTGTTGAGCGGTCAATGTCGAACCAGCCGTTTGCGTATGGAAGCGCAACATCATCGAGCGTGGGTCTTGTGCATGGAAGCGTTCTCTCATGATATGCGCCCACATGCGTCGCGCCGCGCGAAACTTGGCAACCTCCTCAAACAGGTTGTTGTGACTGTTGAAGAAAAAAGAGAGTTGACCAGCGAAACGATCAACATCTAGCCCTGCATCAATAGCGGCCTGTACATAGCTGATGGCATTAGAGAGGGTGAACGCGACCTCTTGCACAGCAGTAGAGCCAGCTTCACGAATATGGTAGCCACTGATGCTGATGGTGTTCCAGCGAGGTACTTGCTCACCACAGAAGCGAAAGATATCGGTGATAATACGCATAGACTGTTCAGGCGGATAGATATAGGTGCCACGCGCGATGTATTCTTTCAAAATGTCGTTCTGCACCGTGCCGGAGAGTTTGCGCGGGTCGATGCCCTGCTTTTTCGCCACTGCTATATAAAGTGCGAGCAAAATACTCGCCGTTGCGTTAATGGTCATCGAGGTGCTGATACGATCAAGCGGTAGGTCGCGCAGCAGCGTCTCCATATCCTCAAGGCTAGAGATCGAGACGCCCACCTTACCAACCTCACCCTCCGCAAGCGGATGGTCGGCGTCGTAGCCCATCTGCGTTGGTAGGTCAAAGGCGACGGAGAGACCAGTCGTGCCCTGTGCCAACAAATAATGATAGCGTTTATTCGATTCTTCCGCCGTTGCGAAACCGGCATACTGGCGCATCGTCCAGAGGCGTGAGCGATACATGCTGGAACGAATGCCGCGTGTGAAGGGAAACTCGCCAGGATAGCCAAGCTTTTCCTGCATGTCAACGCTCTGCAAGTCTTCGGCGACCGCTGCATCTGGCACCTCAATGTTCGAGCTTGTAACGAACTGCTCCTTACGCTCCTGCGTCTTCTCGCGTGCCAACGTCTCGCGCCACTCTGCGTCGGACGTGCTTCGTTGTAGGTCCATAGTCTGCTCCCTTTATAGTATCTTATGAAAATTATAGCATATGGGAAATAACAGATGAACATGGTATGGCGGCACAACGCGTTGTGGCGCCATAACATGTTGATGTGTTTTTTTTATTTTTTCGTGCGCCACAACCACTACCAGTACCTCGCCCTGCTCG
>CAXUGH010000039.1:16508-24706 GCA_964250365.1 uncultured Ktedonobacteraceae bacterium | reverse complement strand
TTGAAGAGATTCATTCAGAGAGTCCTTCGCTTGAGTACTTTTTCCGTCACAATTTCGGTTTCTACGCCCAGGATGATCGACAGCTTGTTGCTTGGTGTCTGGCTGAATTTCACTATCAGAGTCGCTATGAACTGGGAATTGAGACCATCGAAGCCTACCAACGCAGAGGCGTTGCTACTCATCTTGCAACAGCAGTAATCAGGCTGGCATTTGCTCAAGGAGCAACAGAAATTGGCTGGCATTGTTGGGCTACCAACACACCATCTATAGCAACTGCCTTAAAGCTAGGATTCGAGAAGGTGCTTGACTACCCAGTTTGTTACGGTCAATATAGACAAGTGCCAGATCAAGAGCCATAGTCATTAGAACAAAAGTCTGCTATCATAGTGGCATGACGAAACATGTCTCTTTTCAAGGTGGCACTCTTGTTCTCTACGATGTGGAGACGCGACCACCTGCGCCGTTCAAGCTGGTGAAGGAGCGTTGGCGGTGTGAGGGCTACCATTATGGTGCTATTCAATCGTATCTTCATGAGGAGGCGATACAGGATGGCGTGCCGCGCTGGAAGCCGCTCAACTTAACGCTACGGGAGCAACGGGAGCCACACGATTACCAGACCGAGGCTCTCGCTGCATGGGACGCGGCGAACCAGTGCGGTAGTATTGTGCTGCCAACGGGAGCGGGCAAAACGTTTGTGGCGATACAGGCAATTCAGCGCGTCAATCGCTCGACGGTTGTGGTTGCGCCGACAATCGACCTGCTACACCAGTGGTATGCTCGCCTCGTCAATGCCTTCGCGTGTGAGGTTGGCGTGTACTATGGCGGCGAAAAGAATGTGCTACCGCTCACCGTCACCACCTACCATTCGGCTGGCGACCTGATGGCGGAGTACGGTAATACCTTCAAACTGATTATTTTTGACGAGGTGCATCACTTGCCCGCACCGAACTGGGGTGAGGCCGCGCTGATGGCACCTGCTCCTCTGCGGCTTGGTTTGACCGCGACCTATCCAGAAGAGCATGAGCAGACGAATGGTCGGTGGCGTGTCGATACGCTCGTTGGCCCAATTGTCTATACGAAGCGCATTGAAGACCTTGTGGGGCACCAACTGGCACAGTATCGTACCGAACGTATTCGTGTCAATCTCTCGGCAGAGGAACGCGCTCGTTACGATGCCGACCATACAATCTATATCGAGTTTGTGCGTTCGCGCAAGCTGCGCCGCTACGGTCCCGGTTGGTTAAAGGAGTTGATGCGCCTCTCGACGATTGAGCAGGAGGCGCGTCGCGCCTTTCTCGCACGACAACGCCTGTTACGACTTCTAGCAAGCTGTGAAGGCAAATTCGCAACGCTCGATGCCCTGCTGCGTGAATATGCTCATGAACATGTGCTTGTCTTCACGGAGCAGAATAGCGTCGTCTACGATATTTCCACTCGCTATCTCATTCCTGCTGTTACACATGAGACACATGCAGCCGAACGCAAGGCAATTGTGGATGGCTTTCAGGGTGGCACATACCGCGCTATCGTGACCTCGCGTGTGCTGAATGAAGGTATCGACCTGCCTGATGCAAAGGTTGCGATTGTATTGGGCGGAACGGCTGGCGCACGCGAATATATACAACGGCTGGGACGCGTCTTACGCAAGGTCGAGAATAAAGAGGCGGTGCTATTCGAGGTGATTGCGCGCAAGACGCTTGATGAGGGTAGGTCGCAGCGTCGCCGCTACCAGAAAAATAAGTAGTTCCCAAACAAACACAGGATATCCCGACATGTCGGGATATCCTGTGTTTGTTTGGGAACTACTTATGAATTGTTTTTTAGGCGTGCGAGGATGGAGAACAGGCCACCGATGACAGGACGAGCCTGGAAACCCACCTGCACATCGCCAGCCGTATCGTACCAGTCCGTAAACGGAACGCGCGAACCAGTCGTATTGGCGAATGTATATACCGCGTCTACGAAGTATTGACGTAATGACGCAACGTCCGTTGAGGCAGCAGTCCACATCTCCCAGTCGGCTTTGGTGTACGTGTGCCGGATGTCGAGCGGAACGCCAAACGGATTTTCCTGCTGCGCGTACCATGCCGCTTCCTCCGCCAGCACTACTGCTGGTATAAGGTTCAGGCCAAGCAGTTTATCAGGGAAGGCATTGTACTTCAAGCTCCATGTTCCATCCTGGTCGTAGGCCAGTTTCAGATGTTTACCCGACGAGTCCTGCGACTTCGTGACCCACTGGCTGATGTAGCTGCTTGCCGTACTTTGATAGTACGACGCATCCGCCGTATTGCCAGCAAAGGTTGCGATCTGCCCCATCGCTCCGAGAGCCAGAATGCCTTTCAGTGCGAGGTTGGAGCTATGGGCGATAAAGCCCGTGAAGTCGTCGGTCTGGTTCTGGAAACCTGGATCGAGTGCGTTTTGAACGAGGTAGTCAGCCCACTGCTTGAGAATTTTGTAGTGAGCGGTGGCATAGACCGATGCATCGCTCTTCGCGGAGAAGCGCATGTAGGCAGCGACCATGATAAGCATGTTAGCCGACTCTTCGACGGGCATGTCCTCTTCATTGCCATCATTATGACCAGCCGCATTCGGATAGCTTCTCCCAATGTCATGCTCCGCGAATTGCTTGGGCCAACCACCTGTCTCTGCATACGCCAGCAGCGGATCGAGAAGCAACTTGAGCAGGTACGGATTGGTGTAGACGAACACTGGCATAGCAGGGTACATAACATCTATCGTCGAGACATTCCCATCGCTACTGATTTCTTTGAGGAAGAGCCAGGGCTGGTTCGCGGTTCCCACCAGTTCAGTACCGCCAAAGGCTTGACGCAGAGCAAGGTCGCAGAGTGCCGCGTAGTTCTTGCCATTGGCTTTGGTCGCATCAATTGTGATCATTCTATCGAGTTTATCCGAGCGTTTGAATGCGCCTTTTACATCGTCATACGTCGCGGCTACCATCTGCTCCCACGTTGACCAGTACGATTTCCATAGCGGAGGAACTGGATTGCCGAGATAGCTCACGGCTGGTTCACGCACATGTCCCAGCAAAAGCGTTACTACATCGGTTTTGTGCGTCGTCACGTTCCCCAGGTTAGCAGCGAAGGCAAACACAGGCCAGCGGTCATCAATTGCACGCGGCATGTCGCTATCCATTGTATTGTTCAGTTTGCCCTGAGTTGCGAAGAGAGAGCGTACTACGATATCCTGACCGCTTTGTGTCGTCAGATTCGGCACATTGTCTGTCGCCCAGACTACCGTGCCCCACGCGGGATAGTCATTCACCTCCGACAAGACTTGTGGTGTATTGGGCGTGACGGTGAAGGCTGTGAGATTACCTTTTGTGTGTGGGACCTGTTCGCTGCCCCAGTTAATCAAGGCACCGGAATCGCCATACGCCCACTCGCCGGAGATATCGAAGTAGAGACTGACGTTGTGCGTTTTCCCATCATTGCTTTGTGCATAGGCGGTGATGTAGCTCAACGGCACGGACTGCTTCTGAATATCGTCCACTTCGACGGGCGACAGGAAGGTCACGGTCAGCGTCACACCCCCGCCCTGCAACATGAAAATTGATTGTGTCGGCGTCACCTCCAGGTTCGTCTGCGTCATGGCATGTGTTAAACCAGTAACGGCTGGTGCCCCCATAAAGATATAGGGCGTCCCATCAATCGAGGCAATGCCCGTCAACGCCTTGATAGCACCCGTCCAGAAGCGAGGCCAAGTGCCGGGGAGCAGGTCGGCGTCAAGCCATGCACTCACGTAGGGATTGCGTACCACCAGTGGCGTCGCAGGAGGACGAATAGGCACAAATCCGGCAGGAGGCGGTATGACTGGTGCCGAATTGTAGATATTCCGCATCTCCGCATCGCTCAAGGCGCGATTATAGACGCGTACATCGTCGATGAGGCCGGGCCAGAAGTCAACAGGATTCCCACCATATTTGCCACGCCCAATTACTGTTTCGCCACTAGCATTCCAGGCTGCTGGCACAGGTTGCGTATTGAGAAGCGTGCCATTGACATAGACCTTGATTTGATTATGAGTCGCGTCATACACACCTGCGATGTGATACCAGAAGTTGGTCAGAGGATTAAACTCTGAGAATGCTCTTACCGTCGAGCCTTGTGTCGAATCCGAGTTAATCAGACTAAAGGCAATACGCCCTCCCTCGTTCGGTAGACTTGGGTTGGTGTACTGCAAGTAGAAGCCGCTGACGTTCGCTCCATCCTGAGAGACAGCAGTTGCCCAGACGTTCGGATTGCTCAATTGCACCCATGCGGATACGGAATAGCTCTTACGGGTATCCAGCACACTCTTGTTAGTATCAACTGCTGTGCTGGAACCGTTGAAGCTGAGGGCACCACCAATTCTTCCTGTCGTCCATGTCGGTCCACCAGTCAACGTGCCATTATTGACGCTACTAGAAGAGTCTACCGCCGTTGTGCCACTGCCGTCATCGAGCTTCCAATAGCCCACCAGCCCATCTGTGACATCCTGCGCCTTCGCAAACGCGATGCCCTGCTGAGAGAAGAGAGCCTCTAGCGCACCTGCGGAAAGCCCCAGTGCGCTTGCCCATTTGATAAAGTCGCGCCTCGGAATGAGCGCATTCCCAAATGGAAGGAATGAATCTTGATGTTCGTTCACCTTGAAAACTCCTTTGCTTTACTATAAATGGTGCATTCGACGGTAGGGACCGATTTATCGCGTCCTCGGTGGGGTTGAGTGGGGAAACGCGTGGGCAACGATCCTGCTTGGTGACGTGTGCCCCACCACCCCATCCCTCGGACGCAATGAATTGGTCCCTACCACTATCTCTGCCTCCTTGCCGCACCTATGCAGGAGACCACACCTCAAATTCGACAACGCCAACGTATGCCGGAAGAGGATTGGTGAACACAACGCGCACTTGCGTCGTATTCACCGAGTCGAACAAAACGGTGTTCATGGAGTTGCCTGTCGGTGTCGCGGGTGCTTTTGCCTGATGAGTTGCGTCCACCCAGGAACTACCGTTCCACCACTGTACGTTATAGCTAGTTGGTGCCTTTGTACCAGGATTGTCTGTATCTGCATAGAAGTAGAGCGTTACAGCATTGACATTGAGCGCATTGAGAAAGGTCACGCCCAGCCAGTCGGTTGCATTGCCCGATTGATAGTTGCTCCAACGCGTCGGATTCGTGCGATCATAGTTGACGATACCATCGAATGCCGCGTCAACGCTCGAATCGGGTGCCGAGAAGGTATACGATGCCTGTGGCGTTGACGCTGGCGTATTTGTTCCTGGAAGAACGTTGGATGCGGCTCTGTTCTCGAAGCGAACAGGTAGATTGATGGGAGATGAAGCAGACAGTTTCTCCGCTACATGATGCACATGCTGCGATGAGTACAGCAACGCACCATCCTGGTAGATGCGGAAGCCGCTACCACGCCCATACCGCGAACCATCGCTGTCATAGAGAACGGTCATCAGGTGTCCATGATAGAGAACGTCCTCCAGACAGAAATAGCTCCACGCATTCGGACCAGTCGTTGGAATAAGAGGATTGACCTCAAACACATTATCGGCACGCGGACGAATGCCAATCAAGCCCGTGATGACGAGATCGTTGTAGGTCGAATGATTGTAGTTTTCGCTGTGGTTGGGCGAGTCGTAAATCCACCTGTTCTGGCTCGGATCGTGGGCTTCAGCAACATAGGGATAGCCGTCTTTGTATTGCGTCGCCGCGTAGTCATGCAGTAGTGTATAGTAATCGCTCGCACTCACGGGAGGTTTTTTATACTCCGGGTTATTGAGGACATTCGCCAGCGCGGTCAACGTCTGGCATGTCGAATAAGGCCACGATGGACCATCCCAGCGACAGCAGTTTCCCGCTTGATACATGAAGAGCTTTTGACCAGGGACAAAGCCGTTGGCAGTGATGGAAGCCACGTAGCTCTGGTCGCCTGTGGTGGGACCATAGGGCGAGTAGAAATGGTTGGGGTCCATCAAGTATTGCCACGCCGTAAGATACTGTGAGTCGGGCATGTTGAAGTACCAGGGCACATAGCCAATTTCCTCGCGTCCATCGAAGAGGCCACGCCCATCGAAGACCTGATCCGAGCGGAACAGGGCGACGAAGAAGTTCAACGCTGGATTCCACAATTTGGCTTGCATCGTTGATTTGAGCGTCTTGGCTCTACTGTGGTACGAATCAACCAAATCTTGTCTTCCGACCAGAGCCGCGATGTTGGCAATTGCAAGCGCGTCACCATACATATACGCATTGAGAGTTGGACGATACCCTTCTCCGCCATGATACGGGTCCTTTGGGTCCTGATAGGAAGAAAGCGAGAACTCCATCGCATCCCAAACGGGCGTCTGGTAGTAGAGGCCGACGCTGCTGTCATAGCCCGTCCCATAGCGTCCCGTTGTAGGATTGTAGTTTGACGGTGTAGCCCATGCCTGATAGTTGGCATCGAGACGCTCCAAAAAGCTTGTCAGTAAGTTCTGGTCGGCATTCACAAGGTAACGAGCGTAGTAGGCATCGGCGATCCAGAAGCTGTACTGGCGTGGCTGAATTCGGTCGTCTTTGCCACTGAGCCAGAAATTTTGATAATCGTTGATATAGCGTTGATTGTGCAACCAGCGTCCTTCGTAGATGTGGAACGCGGCTGCCGCGTTGATCGAGCTATAGAGTCCCGCGTACCCAATGTTCGCCAGAAATTCAGTGGAGATGTAGCCAATTCCTGGCACAGTATAACGTAAGTGTCGCTTATAACTGCTCCAACGGTAGTAGTAGACATCCTGAATAGTGCTGTCGGGGCAGTCGAGGAAGGGAATGTTTTCCTTGAACCATTGTGGGTCGGCAAAACTTTGTGGAAAGGGAGTATTGACGTATAACGTACTGTAATGGTTGAGAATTGCGTCTTTGTTCAGGTTGTGCAGGCTACTTCCGCCGTACAGAGCGGCAACATCAGTCGCGGGTAAGGCACGTTGATAGACCTGGACATCATCAATTTTGCCGGGCCACGGATCGGTGGGACCGCCATTTACCTTGCCCCGCCCGATGATTGTATGTCCTGTAGCTTTCCAGGCTGGACTCACCGCTTGCTGATCGACGAGAGAGCCGTTGACATACAAGAAAATCTGACTATTGGCGGCATCATGCACACCTACAAGATGATACCAGACGCCCGTTAAGGGCTGGAAAGGTGTGAAGGCTCGCGTTGTGGGGGCACCTTGAGCATCTGCATTGATAAGGCTAAATGCAAGAGTATTGCCAGCACTCGGCGCGGTTGCTTGCAAGAAGAAACCGCTCTGCACATCGCCATCCTGACTTAAAGCGGTTGACCAGTTCGCGGTGGTATCGAGCAGAACCCATGCAGAAATGGAATAGTCTGCGCTGGTATCAAGCACACTTGCGTTCACGTCAACTTCGCCAGTCGAGCCATCAAAATGCAATGCATGATCGTCCTGAGACTTGCTCGCGGTAAATGTGGCTCCCCCTGCAACCCAACTCACTCCACCCGTAAGTGTTCCATCATAAGAATTGCCTGATACATCGTGTGCAACGTTGCCAGAACCCTCATCGAAAGGCCATTGCCCCGTTACCCCAGCTAGCGCGAACGGTGCCTGTTTCTTTGCATCTACAGCGGCAAGGGCAACACCGTGATGAGTTAGCCACGTTTCGACTGCCACTGCTGAGAAGCCTAAAGCGGTTGTCCACTTGAGAAACATGCGGCGACTCATGAGAGTGAAAGACGAGGCTTCAAAATATGGTTTTTCGTTGCTTTCCATCGAGTTACTCCCTAAGCATATGCAGTACTCATTCCAGCAGAAGCGAGAACGGCTCATTGTACTGCGTCAACGTAAGCAAATTTGTTTTTCGAGACTACGGCGGCTCGCAAGAAGGGCAAATTACACTATTGTCATATGGACATAATGATGTATTTATGTGTAACTCTAACTCTT
Source organism: uncultured Ktedonobacteraceae bacterium (assembly GCA_964250365.1). Taxonomy (GTDB): domain Bacteria; phylum Chloroflexota; class Ktedonobacteria; order Ktedonobacterales; family Ktedonobacteraceae; genus JBBQVS01. The sequence continues at coordinate 16,758 of CAXUGH010000039.1, read as the reverse complement.
ACATTAGTTTGTTGTCGCTCTTTGCAAAGAGCTTTGCTTTGGTAAAGTCCGAATTAAATAACGTGAGAAACCCGTTTCTCGGCTTTCGATTTAGGTAATCACTAACTAAATAGGAATTATACGTAGTAATTCCCAAAAAATCAAGGGGGTAATTTGAGTGTAAGAATTTGGTCATGGCAACAAAAACCAGGGGGGTTTTTTGGGAAGGCCAAATTATTTAAAGCAAATATTCTTGGGGTTGCCGGGTTTT
>CAXUGH010000039.1:14378-16498 GCA_964250365.1 uncultured Ktedonobacteraceae bacterium | reverse complement strand
TTGACCAAATTCTTACACTCAAATATGCTTGGGATTCCGAGATTTTGCGCGTGGACCGTAGATACGCTCTGCCATTGCGTTCACGGTTGCGATGACATCTTTGACGACTGGCTTTTGTGAGAAGAAGATTACCTCGCTTGCGGCATCACGAAACGACTCCTCTGTAACATTGAGTCCTTGATAGACGAGCAGGAGGAGGTGACGACAATTGGCACGACGAACTTTTTCGACTTTACGACGGAGATAGTCGGGGTGCCAAAAGCCGACCAGTTCTAGCAGGATTTTACGTGAGTCGTCCTGATCGTCAACAAACGTAAAGTCTGGTATCATCACCGTGTCGCCGAGAATAAGGATTTCACTTTCGCGCCTAAGTTGCCAGTGTCCTCGCTTGCTACCTATTTTTTGCTCAAACTCCTGCGCGAAATCAGCTTCGAGACGACTATCAAAGGCACCGGAACGCTTGAAATGGGAGCGCAGCGAAGATGTGTAATCCAGCCGATAGGTGAGGGGCTGCCGTGCCTGAGGAGGATGAACCGTTGCCTGCAACTGCCACTGCTCACATAACAGCAGCGCGGGCAGAAAGACAGCCATTTGTCTTCCATAGCGTAGCGTCGCAGAGACAAATGGTGAGATTGGTCCGTCGAGCGTGACGCGATAGCCACCTTCCACCTTAGGCTCCGCCCAGAACATCAGCTTAAAATATTTAATGTATCGCCACAAATCTTTGTATGAGCTAGCAGCATGAATCGTAATTTCAGAAGCCCAGTACAGAACGCCCCGCGCCAATTCAAGGTTATAGCGTGCAATCAACTCGTCCGCTGTCCACTGCCTCTCAGTTGTCTGAAAAACATAGGAAGCAGGTCTATCTGCATAAAGAGATGCTTCGACGACATCTACCGTCGTCTCGAATTGACAAGCGACCTCGCGCACAATTTCCTGCCTCGTCTTTGCCTGAAAATGATACGGTTCAGCAAAGCTCGGACCTTGACGAAACAAGCGTTCTCGTAATTGAGAAGGTAGGACAGGTGTTTCGCGCGGGGCAAGCATTGCCTCTCCACTCAGCACCTTCGCCAAACCGCGAATCACAACATAATCCAGCCTGTCTCCCTCATACGCCTCTAACGCTGCATCCCACTCATGCAATGTACGACCTTCATGTTGCCGAAAAAGTGTGATGAGATCATTAGCGGTCTGTTGCCAGTGGGCGTCGGAGCTATTTAGCATGTTGATGCGGAGTTCCATTCCTCTTTGTTGTAGGAGCGGTCTCACGAGGTCTGCGGTAAGCATGAACTTTTTCTAAAATTCTCCTTCGGTGTCCTCTATTGTCTCAGGCACACCCCCATTCCGATAGAGAGAACTCACGGGAACATGGATGCCGAGGCTTGTCAACTCTATTTCTTCGCCAGGACCGTAGAACTGGTAGTCTGTCCAACCGCGTTCAGTACGTCATATACCTCAACAGACTGATACTCTGTGGCAACAATTACGTACTCTTACAGAGTAGAAGACGAGCGATACAAGAAAAACTTTTCGCCACGATCATACGCTTCTGTAGAGTCGGATAGCACTTCGACAACCACACGTGGATAGAATATATCCGTCTCTCCGCTAGGCCGATCTCGCTCATCGCATGATACCGATGCATCAGCATAAGTGTAGCATAGAGAAGAAACGCGTGTCACTACGCTTGAGTTATAGACATAACAGGTCTTGCCTATACTCTCAAGAGCATCTTCGAGTCTCAGCGCGGTATTGATTCCAACACGACTATATGAAAGACTTCCTCCTAATACTGGATATGCCCAACCATTGACATATTCGTGCTTGATATCATGGCTGTTGCGTTCTAACTCGCGCCACTCATCGACAGTCATGCGTTGTGGTTTTCTGTTTGCAACCATGATTGAGCCTCCATAGAAATTCACTCGTTTTTCTGTTTCTATATTACGTGATTAGCGGACGTTTCGCAATGAACAGGATTGTTTGCGCTGTATGGTGCCATAATTCATTACGCCCTCGTCCCCATTGACCACGTTTCCCATCCATTGATCCCGTTCCTCAATCCTTGCTGACATTCTCAATCGCTTCCAGAGTGTGATGAAATCAGACCCGTACACTCA
>CAXUGH010000039.1:0-14355 GCA_964250365.1 uncultured Ktedonobacteraceae bacterium | reverse complement strand
TTGTGGGCCCATTAAACGCTGTCTCGGTTTATGATTTCATCACACCCTCGTCCCCATCGATCCCGTTTCCCATCATTAGGGACATTCCTCAATCCTTGAGAACATTATGCGTGGGGAACAGGGCGTAATGAATTATGACCCCTACAAAACCTGTACATAGGTGAGCAACTATCGTTGTACAATACAGATATGTACTTTCCTACGACGCGCGTGTTGACTGTGCTGGAACTGTTGCAGTCGCGCCAACAAATTAGCGGGATCGAGCTTGCGGAGCGGCTGGAGGTAGACCAGCGCACGGTGCGCCGCTATGTGACGATGCTGCAAGATATGGGGATTCCGGTGGAGTCGAAACGGGGACGCTATGGTGCCTATTGCCTGCGCCCCGGCTTCAAGTTGCCGCCGTTGATGTTTCGGGACGATGAGGCGTTCGCGCTGACGATAGGGCTAATCACGGCGCGTAAGTTAGGTCTCGCTGTAGCCGCTCCCGCTGTTGAGAGTGTACTTGCCAAGATCGAGCGCGTGCTACCCTTGACGCTGCAGGAGCATGTTCGTGCGGTGCAAGAGACGCTGGTAGTGGACTTCAATCCTGCTCGTAATGCGCCATCGAGCGAAGTGGTGACGACACTTTGTATCGCGGCTCTACAACATAAACGCGTTTCCCTTGCGTATCGGGCGTGGAATGGCGAGACGACGACGCGCGAACACGACTCGTATGGTATCGTCCTGCGTTCTGGTTTCTGGTACACGGTGGGCTATTGTCATCTGCGACAAGACCTGCGCTCGTTTCGCCTTGATCGTATTGTCTCGGTTACACCGACCAGCGGCATCTTTTCGCCGCCGCTAGACTTTGATTGCCTGGAACACATCACGCGTTCGTTGCCGATGGTGCCCGCGAAGTGGCTGGTCGATGTGCTACTCGAAACGACGATGGAGCAGGCGCAAGCGATGGTTCCACCTGCTACTGCTATGCTTGAGCAGGAAGAGTTGGGCATCGCGTTTCGTATGTACGTCTCCGATCTCGATTGGGTCGCCTATATCCTGGCTGGTCTACGCTGTCCCTTGCTCATTCGCAATCCACCGGAATTGCGCGATGCGATGCGCCAGCTTGCGAAAAACATAACAGAGATGGCGGATCGGATGGCGTAGGGACCGACTTATCGCGTCCTTGTTCCCATCGACAATCATAACAGACATTGAAGGACGTACCAAATGATAAAAAACGGGATTAATGGGGACGAGGACGCGATAAATCGGTCCCTACAGGCAGTTTTTCAACTCCTCCGCTAAAGCGTCAACGTGGTCGGTTCGACAGCTTATGTGGTCGCCAGCGATGATATGTGCCTCTATACGTTGTTTTTTCGCTAGCTTCCTCCACACGCGACCGAGCGGCTCTTTGGCGGCTCGTACCAGTGTCGCCTTCTCAAAAGTAGTATAGTTATAATCTGCAATTAACCAGTTAAATATAGCGATATTATCTTTGCGAAGCGCGTCTCTTGATGGAAAGAGCGAGTGGATGTCGGAACTCACCGAGGTAAACTCTTCGAGGTCTTTTTCATTCCTCTCGTGGCGTATGTATTTATACATGTGGCGCAGACGAAGAAACCAGTCTAGTTGTCGAATTTGACTCACGCCAAGGCGACCACCAATAGAACGTAAAAGGTTATACATCAGCGTATGTTCTACTGGCGGATAAGCTGGATCGATTAACACAAGAAGCTTAACCTCCTCTCCCATTGAGCGCAATTGACGCGCCATTTCGTAGGCGACTAAAGCACCATTACAGAAGCCTCCCAGTTGATATGGTCCCTCTGGCTGCACCGTTCGTATCGACTCGATGTGCGCCTTTGCCGTCATCTTGACGGTGGGTGAGACCGAGAAATCATCAAAATAGGGCGGCTCTACTACATAAAACGGTTGGTCGGGACCCAGGTTTCGCGCGATAGAGAAGCAATAAGCGGCTCCTGTGTTCCATGTTCCAGGTAGGTAGAAAAATGGTGGCTTTGTTCCAGTTGTGGAAACGCCTATTACGGGAGCATGCTTTTCTTCTGCCTGTAGGACAGCCGCCAACTGCTCTATCGTCGGCTGTGCAAAGAGGACTGCTGAGGGAAGTTTTCGCCCGAAACTCTGCTCTATTTTAGAGACGAGGCGCACAGCCAACAGAGAGTTTCCGCCAAGAGAGAAGAAATTATTGCGTATTCCAATCGGGTACACATTCAGTAGCTCTTCCCATATCTGTACTAGTTGATGCTCTGTAAGCGATACGGGAATAACATACTCTTGTTCCTTCATAGAACTACTTACATCCGCTTTTGGCAATGCTTGTCGATTTACCTTCCCGTTAGGCAGTAAAGGTAGGGTAGGAAGTACGACAAAAGCAGAAGGAATCATGTATGCAGGAATTTGTGCCTTCATATAATTGTATAAGTCATTAGTTGTCGGAGAGGCTTCCTGCTCTTTATGAAATGAGATGTAAGCAACAAGGCGCATGTCACCGGTGTTCTCTTTTTGAACAACGACGACAGCTTCTCGTATAGCTGGATGGAGATCGAGAATCGCCTCGATCTCTCCCAACTCGATGCGTTGACCGCGCAATTTCACTTGTTGGTCGGCTCTTCCCAGGTACTCTATGTTGCCATCAGGTAGGTAACGCACAACATCACCCGTTTTATAGAGACGGCCTCCCTCCTGCTTGTGCTTAAAGGGATCGGGAATAAAACGCTCCCTCGTTAGCTCTGGTCGGTTGAGGTAGCCACGTCCTACGCCAACTCCACCAATATATAGCTCCCCTGTTACACCGATGGGAACTGGTTGCAAATGGGCATCCAGGACGTAGAGTTCGAGATTTGCAATTGGCTTGCCAATAGGCACTATTTTGCGAACACTATCGCGCTCGCACGCCCAGGCACTTACGTCAACGGCGGCCTCTGTCGGTCCATACAAGTTATGTAATTCGGCATTCAGCCATTCAAAGAAGCTTTGCTGCAAATCATAGGGCAGTGCCTCTCCGCTACAAATCACGCGTTTGAGGCTGCGACATGCCTCCACGTTACGCTCTTCCAGGAAGAAACGTAACATCGAAGGGACAAAATGCAGCGTCGTAATGTGTTGCTCTTGAATCAGTTGAACAAGGTATGAGCTATCACGATGCCCTTCAGGACGTGCTACCACGAGACGGGCACCAACGATTAAAGGCCAGAAGAACTCCCAGACCGAGACATCGAAGCTGAACGGCGTCTTTTGCATGACCGCCTCACCTTCTTGCAGACCATAGGCATCTTGCATCCATAATAAGCGATTGCAAATACCTCGATGCTCGTTCATCGCTCCCTTAGGTCTACCCGTTGAGCCAGAAGTATAAATCATGTAGGCAAGGTGGTGAGGTTGCACGTCACGTTGCGGGAGTTCGCTCGGTTGCTTGGCTATCACATGCCAGTCACTATCGACACAGAGCGTTTGGACACGCTGAGAAGCCAGCAGTGTTTTGAAGCGTTCTTGCGTTAGTACAAGCGGCATAGAGGCATCTTGAAGCATGAACACGAGTCGTTCCAGCGGATAGCCAGGATCAAGAGGAACGTAGGCACCACCTGCTTTGAGAATAGCGAAAAGGCTAATGACCATTTCAAAAGAGCGTTCCATACAAACGCCAACCAGCGTATCCGGTTGCACACCTTGCTGTTGCAGATGGTGGGCTAACTGATTTGCTCTAGCATCGAGTTCCCGATAGGTTAGCGACTCGCCCTCAAAGACGACGGCAACTGCATCGGGAGTACGCTCGACCTGCTCCTCGAACAAAGTATGAACGCATTGCGCTCGTCCGTAATCCTTGTCGGTAGCATTCCACTCAACCAGCATTTGTCGCCGCTCTACTTCTGTTAGTAGCGGTAGTTCCGACAAGGATTGTTGTGGATCGGCAACAATACTCTCCAGAAGTGTCTGCAAATGCTGTGCGATACGAGCGATGGTGGTTGCCTCAAATAGCTCTGTGCTGTACTCGAACCAGCTTATAAGGCCGTCCGGCTGTTCTTCCAAATTAAGAAACAAATCGAATTTGGCGGTGCCCTTTTGCACATTTAGAGACGTAAGTGTCCAACCTGAAAGCGGAGAAGACAATGTTGGCTCCACAACTATCATTGTGCGGAAGAGCGGATTCTGCCCTAAAAGTCGGTCAGGCTGTAACTCCTTCACCAGATACTCAAAGGGTATATCCTGATGAGCGTGAGCCTCAAGCACAACGTCTCGCACTTGACGCAACAGCTCACGGAAGGAGAGAGAGCCTGAGAGACGGTTACGCAGCACAACCGTATTCTGGAAATAGCCCAGTAGCCCTTGCAGTTCTGGATATTCGCGCGAAGCCATACTCGTACCGAGCAGGAGATCGTCTTGTCCCGTGTAACGATAGAGTAAGGTCTGGAACGCCGCGACGAGTATCATGAAGAGTGTTACTCCTTCTCTGGCACTCAGAGCTTTCAGTTCCTCACTTAGCTGTTGCGATAAAGGAAAGGAATAAGTTGAGCCTTGATACGTTGGATTTTGCGAACGTGTAAAATCGGTTGGAAACTCTAAATTCGTAGGTGCATTCTGCAACCGTTGCTTCCAGTAGGCTAATTGCCTTTCCAGTTCCTCTTTTTGCATGCGATTCCGTTGCCATGTTGCAAAGTCGGCATATTGAATAGGCAAAGGAGGAAGTGGAGAAGGCTGATTCTGTGAGAAAGCCGTGTAGAGCGCGTGAAGTTCTGGCAGAAACACCTGAAAGATAGCCATACCATCGAAAACAATGTGGTGCAGCGACAAATAGAGGCGATAGATTTCCTCGTCTAAACGTATCAATGTAGGGCGTAGCAGTGGACCCTGAGCAAGATCGAAAGGAGTTAAAGCCTTCTCTGTAGCAATGCGTAAAGCCTCTCGCTCCCGCTCTTCCTCTGGTAGATGCAGCAAATCTAGCAATGGCAAGGGAAGTGTTAGAGTTGGATGAATTACTTGCACAGGCTCGCCATCTACAAGCACAAAATTTGTACGCCACGCTTCGTGTCGCTGAATAATCTCGTGAAAACTTCGTTCAAAGGCTGCCACATCTAGGAAAACTGGTAAGTTTACCTGAACAGTTTCGTTATAGACGGGAGCATCTGGTATAAGTTGAGAGAGCAACCACATCTGCTGTTGTCCATAGGACAAAGGGGCGACATCCTGTGTCGCCCGTCGCGGTATTGTGTTCGTTGGTAGTGAATGCGAACGCGTCTTGCTGAGATATTTTTCGAGCAAGGCATGTTTAGCTTCAGTGGACGCTATAAGCTTTGACATGAACTCTATTTCCATTCTCTGAGAGAAAGTTCAATAACAATTTCATAACTGACAGATTGACATAGTCAACACTAGAATGTGACAGGTAGGGCTAAGAGGCCACGTAAACCAAGATTTTCGCGCCACTGAACCGACTCTGTTGCCAACTGTAGTTTTGGCATTCGACGTACTATTGACTCGAAAGCAATTTGGCCTTCGATACGTGCTAATGGTGCGCCGAAGCAGAAGTGATTACTCCATGCGAACGCGACATGTCGATTATCCTGTCGCCCTACATCTAGCCGGTCTGGATCGGGAAAGCGTTCAGGATCGTGGTTAGCCGCTCCCATCACCGCCATGACTGCCTGACGTTTCTTAATCAGCTTTCCGCCAAGTTCTGTATCATCAACAGCCAGCCGTGCGGTGTGCTGACTGGGACTTTCATAACGCAGCAATTCCTCTACGGCGGACGGAATAAGTGAAGGGTCAGCTTGTAACCGCTCTAGTTGATCGCGGTGGCGCAGTAGACTAAGCACACCATTGCCAATCAAATTGGTGGTGGTTTCCTGTCCACCAACCATCGTCACAATAGTATTGGCGATCACTTCATCTTCGGTCAAATGGCTACCATCGACCTCAGCCGTCATGAGCGTGTTGATAAGCCCCTCACCGGGATGCTGTTTATTCTGAACAATGGCTGCGCGGAAGTAAACAATCATCTCTTCCAGGCTACGTAGTACCTGTGCGGCATTATCAGGATTGTGCTGAAAATTACCGAGTACCTGAGCAAAATCAGCGGACCATGCCGTCAACTGTTTCCAATCGGAGGTAGGGACTCCTAACATCTCTGCCGTCACAATAGCAGGTAATGGATAGGCTAGATCAGCAATCACATCCATAGAACCTTGCTCTTGCACGGCATCCAGCAGACTAGTAGTAATGTTCTGAATATGAGCGCGTAACACCTCTACGCGCCGTGGCGTGAAGGCTTTCGACGCGATACTGCGAACTCGCCCATGTTGCGGTGGGTCCAAAAACAGCATCTGGCGCACCATTACCTGTGCCAATGGTGCCAGGGCGGGCATACCCAGTGCCGCTAATTGTTCGGGAGAAGGAGTGCGATTCGCTGAAAATTGCTGAAACACGGTCACGACATCGGCGTAACGAGTCACAACCCATGAGTGCAGAAAAGGGTCCCAATGAACGGGGTCCTCTTCGCGTAAACGTCGATAGAGAGGATATGGGTTGGCAAGAATCGCAGGATCGAGCAAATGAAAGAGGCTCAATCCTGAGACTGATTTGTTTTCCGCTGCTGATGTTTTCTTTTGTAACGTCATACTTACTACTCCATGAGCGATTTAAGTTGTTTCTACTACTACAAAGACGTTCTTTCCATATTCGTGAGCTTATCTTCCTGTTAGTCTAACATGAGATGAAGTTCATCTTCGCTCATAGTCTCCAATTTTGCAAGGATACTTTTTTCGATTTCGAGGGCTAGCTCTCGTACAGTAGGTGCATTAAAAAGTGTACGCAGAGACATTTTCACGCCAAAGACCGCCTCTACCTGGATAATAACCTGGGCACCCAGTAACGAGTGGCCTCCTAGTGTAAAGAAGTTTTCATCTAAACCCACTGTTTCCACTCCCAGAACAGAAGCAATAATTTCCATAACCTGCTGTTCAATAGAGGTGTCAGGTGTAGCAGATGAGGAAACTTCGTCCACCAGAGTATTCACGGCAGAAGGTACAGGCAGAGCCGCGCGGTCTACCTTTCCATTGGCAGTCAATGGTACGCTCTCTAAGCGTACAAGAGTTGCTGGAAGCATATAGTCGGGCAAGCGTTCTTGCAGGAATGCTCTTAGTTCTGCTACAGAAAGAGGTTGCTCGGTTGCAAGTGTTGCGGGGACTAGATAGGCCACAAGTTGCTTCTCTCCCGACGCATTCTCGCTAGCAATAACAACGGCTTGCTGTACCATTGAGTAGGAATTAAGTACTCCTTCAATCTCGCCTAGTTCTATACGGAAACCACGAATTTTCACCTGTGAATCGGCGCGTCCGAGAAATGCAATTTGACCTTCGGACAAGTATCTTGCGATATCACCCGTTTTATAGAGACGGATGCTTTCGTTGGAATTGAAAGAATGCGTAATAAATTTCTCGGCAGTAAGTTCAGGGCGATTCAGATACCCTTTCGCAAGGCTCTTCCCACCGATATAAATTTCACCAACTTCCCCAACTGCAACCGGCTGCATAGATTCGTCAAGGATATAGATTTGCGTATTGTCGATGGCTCGGCCTATGGACGGTAACTCATTGTTGAGAATTGAGGGCAAAACGTATCCCGAAGTGGCGACAACCGTTGACTCTGTAGGACCATAGTTGTTGACCAGAGTGAAAGGAGCATCGGGTGCAGGATAGGAATGTAACACATCGCCACCCGTAAGCAAGAAGCGTAGGGAAGACTTGCTGGGCCAATGCTCGCGTAGAACTCTCTCAGCAAGGGGGGTCGGCAAGAATGTGATTGTAATAGCGTTGTCGAGCAACCAGTCTCGTAGTTGAGGCGCAAGAAGACGCGTATTCTCATTCACAAGGTAAATGCTTGCTCCACAGCTAAGATAGGGCCATAGTTCCCAGACGGCTGCATCAAAGGCAGGACTGGCTACCTGTGTCGCACGGTCAGAGGCGATTACTGAAAAAGCGCGTTGATGCCAGGAAATGAGATTGAGCAGATTTCCATGAGTGATTTCTACCCCCTTAGGTAGACCAGTAGAACCGGACGTATAGATGACATATGCTAAGTCAGTCGTTACAATCTCGATGTCTGGCTTCGCTGTACTCTGTGTAGCTAGCTGTGTGGCATCAGTATCTACACAGATGATGCTAGTATTGACGAGAGCCAACCGTTCAGCCAGATGTTGGCGTGTAACGAGTAGATGTATCTGAGCATCATCCAACATAAACTTGAGACGGTCAACCGGATATTCTGGGTCTAGCGGTACGTAAGCACCTCCAGCTTTGAGAATACCCAAAAGCCCCACAACCATATCAATTGAGCGCTCGATACATAGACCGACAAGCGAATTAGCTCCTATTCCCGAAGCTCGCAGGTAGTGAGCTAACTGATTAGCACGTTGATTAAGCTGAGCATAGCTAATCACAACATTCCCATCCACAAGTGCCTGGGCATCAGGAGTTGCTCTTGCCTGCTGCTCTACAAGTTGAGGAAGACACATGTTTTGTGGGCTAGAGGAGCCTACGAAGACTTGTCCTTGTCCCCCGTCGATTCGTCCATCTATGAATGTATCAAAATTGTTAATAGCCAACGCAATTCACTCCCTTACTTTAGTAAAAATGCATTCTTTGACATTGCTACATTTTGTCCTATGGCTTGCTTTGTTACGGAAACGTTACTTTCATTTATTTTATAGGACTGGAACAAATTTTCTTAAAACATGCCCTTAGATGAGAAATATTCCAGTTATTACTTTGTGCTATGAGGAATTTTGTTTATTCTTCATGAAATTTTTACTACTAGATAGATAATCTTCTTCACTTCAACAATTGTAGTTATGACTTCCATTTTTGTCAAGTTATTTTATATATTTATCGCAAAATATATTATTACTTGTGCAATAATCACATAATTAGCAATGTCTTTTACATAGAACATATATTGATTTTACAATTATTTTATTGAGATAAATATGTTCCTACTCTTGACAAATAAAAATTACATACCTATACTATCTCTTGTAAAGAATATTGTCAATACACAATCAAATGAAACGCTATGACACACGATACATAGTAGAGACTTTGTTTTCAATATTGCTTGTCTTTCTATGTTGTTACGCTTTTAGTCGTCCAGCTTGACGTTTCATACTTGTTACTGAAAAAGGTAACGTTCTGAACGAAAGTCTAAAAGCGGTAAAACATTGCGATAGGTTACAACTTGGCATAATGAAGATGCAGGGGGGTATGAAACATTATGACAATAGCGCAGCGAGAGCTTGTGGCTACCAACATAGGAGAAACTACTCTTTCCACCTGGGAACAGCTTATAGAACATTCGGATGACTCAGGAACCTGGACTAATCCGGGTTCCTTAGATTTTGAGCAAGCATCGAAGCTAGCACATCCTCTTCGCATTCTTGTGATTGCAACAGAAGCACCGCCAGTACGCGGTGGTATTGCTCGTATCGTCGGTTACTTGAAAGATGGCTTGCAAGCACAAGGACACTCTGTAGATGTGCTCGCTTATCCAGAAGTGGGGCGGATTGTATTTGGCGAAGTGCGCTTGAGCATGTTTTTGTTCAAGCTTCCTTCCTTGCTTAGACGCATTTCCAACTACGATGTTATTCACATTCATGGAACAACGCCAACGATAAGTGACCTTTTTCTGCTTTTCGCTCACCTTTGCTGTCCACACATTCCTGTGGTGTACACACATCATCTTGATCTGGATTTCAAATTGGGCGGTTTTCTTAACACGTTGTACAATCGTGTACATCATTCGCTTAGTACTTATGCCGATGCGGTTGTAGCAGCGACGAGCGATACGCTTTCTCTCTTGAAAAGCAGTCCTGGCAGCTTTATCATCCCTTATGGCATAAATTTGCAGCGATTTAGCATAAACGTCCCCAAAGAGGAACTCTTCACGGTACTATTTGTCGGACAATTCCGCCCCTGGAAAGGTGTGCGCGTGCTATTGCAGGCGATGTCTCAGGTTGCTAATGCACGTCTGCTCGTAGTAGGACAGGGACCAGAGGAGCAGATATACAGAAAGCTTGCGGCTAAGCTCTCTCTGGATGTAGAGTTTCACATCAATGTGAGTGATAAGCAACTGGGACATCTCTATCAACGTGCCTCCGTTGTCGTTTTACCATCGGTGGCACGGCTGGAAGCCTTTGGACTCGCTCTTGTAGAAGGAATGGCGGCGGGCTGTGTTCCAGTTGCATCAGACCTCCCCGGTGTCCGCGAAGTAGCGGGACCGGTGGGCAAATTGTTTCCTGTGGGCGATGCCCACCAACTTGCCAAAGTACTATGTGAGCTGCGCGACAATCCTGAGCGAACACGAAACATGGCTGAGCGAGCGCGGATTTTCTCAAGAAGCTTTGATCAGGAACGTACAATCCGTGAGTACGGACATCTTTTTCAGGGATTAGTTGCATCTCGCAACCTACAAAAACAACTTCCTAACTCTCGTAAAGCGCATATCCTAGCCTTATGTGCCTTTATGGATGCGTTTAAGCGCGACTTAGAGGCCGATTGGGCTGGATTGGTGCTACAGCCAGAACAGGATATTCTGCACCTTGTGGCCTCAACAGGGACGAGTAAATTCTTGACAAAAAATAGTCTGCAACATGCATGCGCTCTTCTTGCACAACACGCTCTTTCCACAGGAGAGACGCTTATGATAGAGCCGCAGAAAGAAATCTTAGGCTTGAACAATGAACTTATACGTGGAGTACCGGCGGCGGCTGGAGTTCCCCTTACCTACAATGGAGAATCCTTTGGCGCAATCCTGGCAATGAGGGAACAACCATTTACGCAGGAGAACCTTGTCGGTATGCAAAGTTTTGCTCTCTACGCGGCTTCTGCGCTACATTCAATTATGAAAACGGATAGATGAATAATACAATACCTCATAGTCAAAGTACTTTTTGCAAGCATTGTCATATAGAGTTACCGGCTTCGGCTTCCTTCTGTAGTACCTGTGGCACGAGCGTTACTCACGAGAATTTTGCTGAGAACGATGTTACAGAAAAGGAGCAGGAATGGAAAACAATCGTCTCTCAAAAGGACTTTTTTTCTCCATTTGCAGAGACGGATGAACAAGAAGACGATGATATAACCGCACGCCTTCATGCCATCTCTATGAGGAGCAAGCCCGAAGAACAAGAAGACGGCGACGTAACAGTACGTCTCTCTTCCATATCTCAAGCCCTCATAGATTCGATATCGGCTGCTGCCTCTTCTACAGAAAGAGAGGAAGACAGCGTTATAACAACGCGTCATGTTCCAATATCTCAATCATTGATAAGCCAAGTGGCGATTCCTGACTCTCCATTTGAAAAGGGAGAAGAGCGTGAGGCTATTGTTGTTGTCGAGCCTGTTGTTATTGACGACTTTCAGCCCAAATCCCGACATTCGCTCTTGAGCCGTATACAACATGTAATAGCACACATACCTCTTAGCATCGTTCTCATCGCTATGGGTCTGATAACATTTCTTGTTCAAAGTTATCATTTAGGTTCCGCACCTGATATCTTTTCGGATGAAGCAGTGTATCTGCTCGTTGGGACGAGCATCGTAAAAGGGATGGGAATTACGGTAGACAATAGTATTTTTCTGTGGCACCCACCCGTTTACATGCTGGTCGAGGCGGTCTATATCAAGCTTACTGGACTAACAAATACAAGTTTGCTCTCCGGCGTCCTTCTCATACGATATCTAAACATCTTCTTTTCCGCCTGCACCGCCGCTTTGCTTGTGCTTTTTGGGCGTAAGCTTCATAGCTACAAGGCTGGCCTGTTTATGGCCTTACTCTTTATACTGGACCCATATGTACAACGCATCAATCGCCGCAATATGCTCGAAACATTAGCAATGTTATGCGTTCTGCTTGGCCTGTATATCTTTTTCACCTATCGTCCCCATCTTACGAGAAGGCAGCGTGTCGGTGCCGGCATTGCCTTTGGTGTAGCTCTACTGACGAAAGAGCCTATGGTTCTCGAACTGTTGACTCTCATACTCTATGTTGTAGTGTTTCGACGTAGCCAACTACGCGATATGCTATGGGTTGCAACCATTGCCTTTGCCCTCTACCTGCTCTATCCAATTGGAATATCGCTGGATGGGCAGTGGAGTGCGTATCTTTCTTACAAAATTTTTAATCTCGCCCGCATTCCCGCTGCGCTCGTGGACCGACAACCACCACCGCCAGTTTCCACTATAACGCTTGCACCCGATGCAAAAGATTACCTGCTGAACAGTCTCTGGAACCGCTTCGGTCAATATGGCACCAGCTACTTATTGATTGTTTTCGCCGCCATATTCATGATCGTGCTTGGCCTCCGCTATCGGCGTCAGACAGCCGCACGCTATCTGGTGATAAGAGGTGCCTTCAGCTTTGTCTTTGGTTTGCTGCTGGGAAGAGTGAGCGATCAATATTTCTATTATCTGGTTGTACCATCAATCATCATAGCTGGCTACGTGTTAGCAATACTCGTGGACAAAGTTCGCTCGCCCTCTCTAAAGCAAGTGCCGTTTTTCGAGCGCAAGCAGCCAAATTTTCCTGCTTTGCCTACCTATCGAACGCTGTGGAGACCTATCTTCGCAGTTTTCGCAATTATGCTGCTCTACAACAGTTTTATGTGGGTGAACAGCTATATAGTGCAATCCGATAACGCCTACGTACACATCATTCAGTTTGTTGAAACACACATTCCTGCTAATGCCAGTATTGAGAGCAGCGATGATGTGCCTGTTTACTATCTACCATCCTCATACACCATTTTGCGTGATCGTGACACTCGTTCATTAGTGGATAACCACGCACGCTACTTCATCATGAGTTCTAAGGATGCAATAGGAGGATATGATGGCATGAACCCGGAGGTCTATACCTGGGTAATGCAGCACTGTCATCCACTTTTGGAACAAAATGATACTAGTTTCTGGAAAATTGGGGTTTATGAGTTGAACTCATCATTAGAAGGACAAAGTAGTCAGGGAGGAACGCATTCTCTTCTTGCTCAACTTAGCGGGTCTCCTCATCTATTCCAGTCTTCTACAACTTCATTTATTGCTACTAGAGAGGGAGACATTGCGTGAAAGATGCAACAACCGTTGTGGCCTTCGACGGTCGCTACATAAATGATCGCTATCACGGGATAGGGCGGCACGCTTACAACTTACTCGATGCGTTGACGCGCCTTGATTCTTCTCGGCATTACCTTGTCTTCTACAATCCAGACTATCTCAACTCGCGCTTTTCGATGGACAGACTGAGGGAGCGACCCAATGTCGCTCTACAAGCCATACAATTACCACTCTATGCTCCAAAGGAGCAGATTATCTGGTCGCGCTTGCTTGCACGCGTAGGAGCCGATATCTTTCACTCACCATATGTTGTGCTGCCTCTGATGGCGCGTATTCAGTCGGTTATCACTGTACACGACCTCATCTTTGAGCAATATCCTGAATATAGGTCACGGAGCGTTTTACAACAATTCTACCAACCTATGACGCGGCTCTGTGTGAAGCGAGCCAGCCGCATACTCACAGTTTCAGAGGCGACAGCCCACGATATTTTAACCTATTATGGCAGGAGAAATGTCTCCGTTATTGGCAATGCTATCGACCCGATATTTCGCCGTGAAAACGACCCAGAGCGCATAACAGCAGTTCGGAAACGCTATAACCTTCCCGAAAACTTTATCCTCACAGTAGGCGCAGGGAGACCGCATAAGAATGTAGAGGTACTGGTCAAAGCTTTTGCCCTGCTCGATCCCGCGCTTGCTGGAACGCTTGTGATTGGCGGAGAGCGTGATCCGCGTTTTCCTGATACCGTAGGCATGCTCATAGATGCTCAGAATATCGCAACAAGAGTGAAGCGTATTGGCATGATTCGAGAAGAGGACTTGCCAACAGTTTATAGCCTTGCAAAAGTATTTGTCTTTCCATCGCTGGTAGAAGGATTTGGCCTTCCTCCGCTGGAGGCAATGGCGTGTGGTACTCCCGTTCTTACCTCAAAAAACGCAGCGGTAGTCGAAGCGGTTGGGCATGCAGCACTTACGTTTGATGCTCATGACTTCCAGCAACTGGCGAATTTGTTGAAAACGGTTCTAAGCGATACTACGCTTCTAGCTTCGCTCGTTCAATGTGGTCAAGAACGCGTTATTCCGTTTGCATGGGAGCAGGTGGCACGCAAAACACTCAAAGTATATGCTGAACTTGAGAATTTGAGTTCAAAAAGTTCAAAAAGGGGCAAGGGCGCCCGCAAGGGGACGCCCCTACTATACCACGAGGGAGCGTGTGGAGGCCATCCGTATATGGTAGGGGCGTCCCCTTGCGG
>CAXUGH010000038.1:3253-25074 GCA_964250365.1 uncultured Ktedonobacteraceae bacterium | reverse complement strand
GCAAAAGGAGTACAAATAAGAGTAGCAGCAATGCTATCTCGCGTGCAAAACGCAAGCGCAACCATTTCAAAACGCAAATCCTCCATAAAGTGAACAGCAGAGACCTTTGTCGATTGTGACATAAAAGAGACCTCTCGTCGAGAGCATAGGACTGATGGTGAAAGAAGGAACCAATTTGTATTTCGCTTCGTTTGTATGTATATTAGGAAGAGTAACTTGTAAATATGTTATACTTTGTACGTATTCTTCAATAGCACGTAATTTTTTTTGAGAGTAGCTTATGCTCGATTTATTCCTGATGTGGGCATTGATTGAGGTGTTGGGACTCATCTGCCTTCCGCTCACCGTCACCGTTTTTCATAACCTGCCAGATCGCGGCTGGGCCTTTAGCAAAGCTATTGGGCTTGCTCTACTTGCATTCTTCGTCTGGCTGCCGTTAATGACCTTACACTTTCTGCCATACACGCAACTTTTTATTGCTGGTATTCTGCTTCTCCTGCTAGCTGGAAATATCGTTGGCTACGTGCGAATGCGTCATGCCATTGCGAAGCTTGTACGTTTGAACATTCCTTATATCATTGTAACCGAAATTATCTTCCTGGGCATGGTCTTTCTGCTTGGCTACATGCGTTCATACCTGCCAGATATCAAATCGTATGAGATGTACATGGACGAAGGCTTTATTGCCGGAATCATGCGAAGTGTACACTTTCCACCTAATGACATGTGGTTTGCTGGCTACTCACTCAACTATTACTACTATGCTCATTTTACCATTGCTACTCTAGCAAAATTGCTAGGACAGTCACCCTCTGTTGCCTTTAACACAGGTATTTGTATCTTCTTTGGCTTGACCGCTGCAAACCTGTTCGGCGTTACCTCGAACATCGTTGCATGGGCGCGTCATTTACGAGCGCGGATACGAACTGCTCCCGATGCAGAGATCGAACGACCTGACATGGTACACCCGCCTCTGCTACGCGCCGTTCCGTATGGCGTGTTGACAATGGTAATGGGATTGATTCTTGGCAATCTTGCAGCTACACAGACATGGTGGCAGATGCATGGCAATGTCTCATCAGACCCTGCTTACTGGTTCAATGCTACGCGCGTCATTACAAAAACAATCAATGAGTTTCCCGCATTTAGCTTTCTGCTCTCTTGCTTTCACGCACATGTGCTAACATTAGCCTTTACGATTGTGGCTATCGGCCTCGCCTTTAATCTCTTTCTTGAGGCGGATGGTAGGGGACTGAACGTTTTTGGGCGTGGCTGGCGGCTTCCTCTAACGCTTGGTACGACGGCTCTTATTCTCGGTGGTCTCTTTACCATGAACGGCTGGGACTTTCCAACCTATCTTGCTCTCACCGTTGTCTGTATTGCGCTACAACAGTGGTTGACGTATCAGACGCGTTTCACCCCTGCATTGTTCGTCGATGTTTTCACAGGGGCAGGAAGCTTGATTGCGCTTTCGTTCCTCCTGTATATTCCCTTCTACCTCAACTTCAATTCGCCTGCACAGGGCATAGGAGTCGTGGGTGCAGGAGACCGTTCGCAATTGAGCGATGTGTTACTCATTTACGGCCTGTTCGCTTTTGTCTTTCTCTCGTTGCTATGGGCAAGCGCGGCAAAGCGACCTTTAATTGCGTTTTCGCGGTTAAGAGGCGGCGCATCTCAGACGACAGATCGTCGTTGGGTACGGTATGCAGCAGTAGGTATTGTTGCAGTTATGGTAGTAGAATTGCTTCTGCTGCTGTTTATGAGAAATGGTGTCACGTTTGTACTTGCAGAGTGCATCACGCTGATTGGTGCCGTGCTGGTCTTTGTGAACATTGGAGACCGCTCACACGCGTTTGCTCTGCTGCTTGGAACTGTGGCCTTTGCGTTAATCGCTTTTTGTGAGGTACTCTTCTTAAAGGATGTTTTCGCGGATAGCTATCCGCGTATGAACACCGTCTTCAAAATGTACTTTCAGGCGTGGGCAATGCTCTCAATCGCTTCTGGCGCGGGGCTGTATTTTATTCTGGAGAGTTTTAAGCCTCTGGAAACTGTAACGCGTTCGCTCCGTAGAACCCAACGGAGCTGGCAAGTTCTATGGAGCGTCGGACTAGTTCTATTCCTGCTAGCGGGTGCCGTCTATCCATTAACGGCTCCTGAACAACGCCTTGCGCGTTACGATACCTTTACGCAAGCACCATATTTCCAGCGTTCAAATAGCCTCGATGGTCTGGCTTATTTGCAGACAGACCCCGGCAATCCAGGAGATTATCAGGCTATTCGCTGGCTTAACGCCAATGTGCAGGGCGATCCTGTAATCGTAGAGTCGGTAGGAGCCGACTACAGCAATTGGGGACGCATTTCAGTGTTTACTGGCTTGCCGACGTTAATGGGCTGGGCAGGCCACGAGTATCAATGGCGTGCAAACTGGATCAACAATCCGGCAAACTATGCGGAGTTTCAGCGTCGGGGAAGCGACGCAGATACGATCTATACCAATCCGCAGCCAAGCGTTGTTTTATCTGTCATGAGCTATTATAATGCCCAGTATCTCTACGTGGGACCGCTCGAATATAGCAAGTATCGCAAGGCTAATTTGCAGCGCTTTAGTACCTACATGCAAGTGGTTTATAATGCAGATGGCGTGACCATCTATAAAGTTCGATGAGGTGGCAGGGATTCAGTTGTCCTTGTAGAAGAGTTTAAGCAAGGGGGAGACTTTTGAAGAGTTACGAAGTAGGACGCAAAGAAAACGATTCGGTAGACGAAAATGCTGTTGAACAAGAACAGGACATAGCTTCATCCTCGCCTCAAGTGCATGCTGGTGCGGATACGACGCCCACTGCTACGCAAGAAGGCGTAAGCGTCGAACAGAGCAATGCAGATATCGAAACGCCTGACGCTGAAATAGAATATGACGAGGAGGAGATTGAGCAGCCACGACGCAATCGTTTTGCGTTACCGACGCGCGAGCAATGGTTCGCGTGGTTGCCTTTCATTGGTGTGATTCTGCTCGGAGCAATTTTGCGCTTCTGGGGTCTCGGTGACAAACCCTTGCATCACGACGAAAGTTTACATGCGTACTATTCGTTACAACTGATGCACAACCTGGAAAACTGGGCTGGTTGCTTTAATCCAGGTGCGGCATGCTATCAGTATAATCCTCTTTTGCATGGACCATTTCAATTTCATGCCATTGCATTCGTCTATAAAGTGAGCCAATTGTTAGGTGCCCCTGATAATGGTGTGAACACAACAACAGTGCGTATCGCAGCCGCCACGTTGGGCACAGTAATTGTCGGTTTACCCTACTTTTTACGCGATTATCTTGGTAGAGTTGGTGCGTGGCTTGCTTGCTTCTTACTGGCAGTTTCGCCGAGCATGGTCTACTTCTCACGCTTTGCCCGTGAAGATATCTACATGGCTTGTTTCACACTTGTACTCGTTGTTGGAACAGCTCGCTACCTGCGTGACCGCAAACTAGGTTGGTTAGTTATCGCTGCTCTCGGCTTCGCACTGTCGTATGCGACAAAAGAGGCTACGTTTTTGACCGTTGCGGTCTTTGGTAGTTTCCTCGGAGCGTTAGTGGCATGGGAGCTAGGCTTGAAGTGGTCTTTGCGCGATAGAGTTTCGTCAAATGCCGGTTATGTATCGTATCTTCCTAAAACGTGGGCACCTGTAACGCTACTAGCATACTTTGTGATTCTGGCACCAATAGCAAAATTCTTCTTCGGTTGGATGAAGAATCTCTCTATATACATCACTGATCCCAAAAACATGGCTGCTGCTAATTTGTACGTAGCTAATCTCAAAGACAGAACAGTCGCTCTCGTCCCTTGGATTGGTATTATTCTCGGTGTATTTGTGCTGATTATCCTGGCACGCGAGATGATGGGCAAACTACCCATTCCTGGAAAACGCAATATTGTGGCGCGACACATCGACCCAACGAAGCAAACACTGTTGGACACGGTGTTTACCATGCCGTGGACGCACTGGTTCTTTGCACTACTCGCAGGTTGGGCAGTGTTCCTGGTGCTATTTACCGTTGTCTTCACCAACGTTCGGAATGGTATTGGTGATGGCATCTGGCAAGGTCTGTACTACTGGTTGCAGCAGCAGCAAGTAGCGCGTGGTGGACAGCCCTGGTATTACTACCTTATGCTTATTCCGCTCTATGAGCAGATTGGCCTTGTCTTCGGTATCGTTGGTGTTATTCGTAGTCTCTTCCAGCCGACGCGTTTCCGGTTGTTCCTCGTATACTGGTTTGTTGGCAATGTGGTGATTTACTCCTGGGCAGCGGAAAAGATGCCCTGGTTGATGATACACATGACAATGCCTATGATGCTGCTCGGTGCTATTGGCCTTGAACCCGTTGTGCTGACGCTGTACAACTGGCTGAAGCAACAGTGGACAGCCCGTTCAATTGCCGTTGCACAACCAACAACTAGCTCCGAGAATCCTGCATCTGCTCTAGCTCCTACACCACGTAAGAAGATAAGCGGTATCACAGGTGCTACAGCCGCTATTAGCTTTGTACTGGCATTCTTGCTCTTGCTACCAACGCTGCACAACATGTACGAGGTCTCGTATGTCCATGCTGCCGATGGACCACATGAGATGATGGTGTATGTGCAGACAACAACCGATGTCAATAAGGTCATGGCGAAGGTCGATGCGCTCGACCAGAAGTTATATGGTGGACGCCATGAGTTGCCTGTTGGTTTAATGAGTAGCGCAACGTGGCCTTTCGCTTGGTACCTACGCGACTACACAAACGTCTGCTTCGATTTCCCTAAGGGCTGTACCGCCTATGCTAAGACCATTCCAGTGATAATCACTGGAGAAGAGGACATACCCTCGACGCAGGCGCAGTATAGTTCATCTGTCGGTAAGAATCCTCATTACGCCTTCCATGAGTATCATATGCGAACATGGTGGGACGAGGGTTACAAACCACCTGTTTGTGTGCCAAGCAAGACCGACTCCTGTGCCGATCAGCCAGCCTATGGTGGCGTTGGCCCTGGTCTCTGGTTGAGCTATGGCGACAATCCACCACCTGGAGCGAAATTTAACCTTGGACTTGCCGTTAGCAACGTCTGGCAGTGGTGGTGGAACCGTAAGGCTATTGGTAGCACCGATGGTACCTACGATATGGGGCTATTCATTCGCAACGATTTAGGAGTAACACCTTGAGTCAAAAGAACATCATTCATGCCGTATACGGCATGAATGATGTTCTTTTGACTCAAAGAAAGCCACGTTCGCGTAAAAATTCTACTAACGCTGCCGCAAGTTCTTCAGTTGCACCTTCGATCAAGCGCGTCTTGCGGCCTGTAGCTCCGCCTGAAACGATATCGCCGATACGCCGATATGCGCTGTCTTTGCTGTTTGGAGTCGCCACATAACGTGGACGTGGGCGTGGTGAGTGCATTTCAAGGAGAATTGTCTCATCAGCACTTTCTTCAAATAAATCAATAAAAGACGATGCATCGAGTACCTGAATAGGAGCTTTCAAGGCGGCAAGATGTGCTGGCAAAGAGGGGTAGCGTGGCTCATTAAGACTCGCGGTGACAGCGAGCATGCATGGCATCTCAATCTCTAATATTTCACTGTAGCCACGTTCGAGTTTACGACTTGCACGTATATGCGTAGGTGCCTCTCGTTGGGCAAGACTTACCTGAGCCACGCTTGTTACTTGCGCCATACTAAGGTATTGTGCAAGAGCAGGACCAACGATACCAGAAGACCAATCGCTAGAGGTGTCACCACAAAAAATAAGGTCGGGCGAAATTCCTACACTCTGTATATATGCTGCCAGAGCTTGCGCAACGGTAAATGGTCCCCACTCATCCGCTGCATCATACCAGAGCCGAACCGCTATATCCGCTCCAATCGCAAGTCCTGCACGCAACGCTCCCTCGGCATCGGAAGGTCCAAGTGTAAGAACTGTAACCACACCTCCAACCTGTTCTTTCAGACGTACCGCCGCCTCAATCGCACAGGCGTCTGCTGGATTTAGCACCTGCACGAAGCGTTCTACATCGACCTGACCCGTAATGGGATCGACATAGACCGAGGTGCTATCCGGCGTTTGTTTCACACAGACGTATGTATGCATTGTTGCAATCCTTTGGTGAAGCAGGGAGACCGCGAGGGTCTCCCCTACATGTTGTGTTATGTCTACTTATATGTAGGGGAGACCCTCGCGGTCTCCCTGTCCTGGCGTCCTACATAGGAGGGTTATGACGCGCGAAAACTCACACCCCAACCACCACGCGGATAGTCCCATTCGATAGCTTTGCGGTCACAGGCAACATAACAGGTGCCGCACTCAAAGCAATGCTCATAGGAGAAGTGCATCTCATCGCCGAGTAGTTCAAAGAGTCCAGCGGGACACACGTAGACGCACGCTGTGGTTTCGCAACCTACACACGTTTCACGATTGAGCCGAATATGCGGCGTCTTATCAACTTTGAAGCGCACCAACTCCAAACGTTCATCGACTGATTGCATCGTTGAGACTCCTAGTAATAATTAGAACAATAGCGCACGTCCTGCCTCCCACCCATCGCGCAACAACGTGAGCAACGGCACTTTACCCTTCATCGTATCATACACCACGCGTCCAACTTTGCGCCTTGGCTTTCCGTTGGAGCGAAACACGTTCTCAGCCGTTTTGCAGATGAGGTCGGGATAGACATTCTGTAAGCGTTCATTGTTGACGAAGGCGGCTGTGTGGCGGAAACTCTTCATATCCTTGAGGACAAAGTTTGCTTCGAGCCTCCTGCGATAACCAGCCATACTTTCAGCAGAAAAATCAGAGTCGGCGTGAGCCTGTTGTGCTGTAGCAGCAGCAGCTAACCCCGACGCAATCGCAAAGTTTATACCCTCCAAGAAAAGTCCCGCCGCAAAGACGAAGCCTGCCGCATCTCCTACAACCATAAGTCCAGCACGAGAAAGCTTTGGCAGCATTGCCCAACCGCCTTCGGGAATCATATGTGCGGAATATTCGATTGTGGCGGCATCGCGCACAAGAGGAGCGACGGCTGGATGCTTTTTGAATTGGTCAAGCAGGGCATAGGCGCGTTGTCTCTTCTCAGCAAGTGAGGCGATCTGCGTCACAACACCGATTGAAAGTGTGTCGCGGTTCGTATAGAGAAAGCCACCACCTTTGACCTCACCCGACGCCTCACCAACATACTCATTGGTCATGCCTTCATCGCCATTGAGATTGAAGCGTTCCTCAATCGTATGGGCATCGAGGCGCAGCACCTCCTTCACGCCAAGCGTCATCTCGCTGGCATGAAACTCCTTCTGCAGTCCAGCCTTTTTAGCGAGAAACGAGTTCGCACCATCCGCCGCAATCACCACAGGGGCGTACAAGTCGCCATTCTCGCGCCGACAGCGTACACCAACGACCTGCTCTCCTTTATAAAGAAGGTCATCGACAACGGTTGAGGTAATGAGCAATGCGCCAGCTTGCTCCGCTTTAGAGGCGAGCCAGCGATCAAACTTGGGGCGTAAAATAGTGAAGCCATTATAGGGCAGCTCGCTAAAAGCGTTTGTGCGAAAGTCGAGCGAGGTAGCCGCCTCATGACCGAGAAACGTCACGACGCGACGCGTCAAATAGCGTTCAACAGGAGCCTCCTCCCAATAGTTCGGGAGCAAATCCGCGAGAATGTTGGGGGCATAGAGCGCGGCGCCAGAGACATTCTTCGCCCCCGGATACTCGCCGCGCTCGATCAACGCCACCTGTAGACCGGCACGCGCCATTGCAAGAGCGGCACTACTGCCAGCAGGACCAGCCCCAACCACGATTGCATCAAACTTTTCCATTCCTTATAGCCTTATCTTTCGTTGATGTAGACTGCTATGTCTATTGCGTTATTTTGTATTGTAGACAATGAACGCATAGGAACGCAAAGTTAGCAAAGTAGTATTGATGGAATAGGAACACAAGGCTGTTGTATATGGATGTCTATATTGAAACAAAGAAAAACTGACACAAGGTGGCAGGAATTGCTGTTATTCTTGTAAGGGAATTAAGTCAATCTCTTAGTTCTACACGTTTTTCTCGGAATAAGGAGCAAAGACATATGCAGACGAATAACATACTTCCTCTTGTGCCTCAGACAACCTTTGATGGACCACCATTAACGTTTGGTATTTATGCAGGGAGTATAACCGGAGATGGAGGAGAAATGTTACATGGTCCTGTTGATGATCCTGTTCATATTCGCTCTGCGTTAGAGCAACTTCAAGGAACTCGTTCCTTATTTCTTGTACGTGGTTACGAGTGGTATATTGGAGCGGGCAAGAGAGCAAACTTGACTCCGATTAACCTCGAATATTATGTGAGTGATAGCCGCAAACTCGATTTTGCCCTTTGCTATCGTGACCCATGTGGCGATGTTGAGGGATGGCTTGAGTGTATACGAGCCACAATTAACCACTATGGATCAGCTCTGGCAGTCTTGCAGATTGCGGAAGAACCTAATAATCCTGATGCGGCAACAGGTGGTGATGGTGCTTTCCCACATGTTCACCATGCAATTATTCAAGGTGTGCAGGTTGCCAAAGAGGAGGTGCAACGACATGGATACAACGTGCAAATTGGCTTCAATGCCACACTAAATTTCAACCCTGATGACACCTTCTGGCAACGGATGGCGACGCTTGTAACGCCCTCGTTTTTGGAATCTCTCGATTACGTCGGTCTGGACTTCTTCCCTGATGTCTTTCGACGTCTTGCTCCCGATGGTGAACCAGGCGACCTTCGCACATCGGTTGAAGCCGTTCTCAGGTATTTCCGCGAAGTCAATTTGAAGACTGGCAGTATTCCTCCATCCGTACCTATTCATATAACTGAAAATGGCTGGCCTACGGGAGTAGATCGCTCATATGAACGACAAGCAAAAACGCTGGAGACAATTGTGAACATACTCTATCAGCATCGAAATGTTTTCAACGTCACTCACTATGAATACCACGCTCTCCGTGATGCGGATAGCGCAAACACAGACCTCTTTTATCAGTTCGGCTTGATGCGTGATGATTATACACCGAAGCCTGCCTTTGAGATGTATCGACGCTTGATTGCTGATTTGGACTAGTGTGTCCATATTAGTCAACCGAGTGAAATAATATAATGCAGGAGATTGTTTTTTCCTCCTCAGGCCGCTATACTGTCTCTCTACAGATACATTTGCAACGAGCTTGAGGAGAAAAACGGTGGTCCATTCCCAGCCATTTGATCTTGCTGCATATGAAAAACGCTCAAAAGGTCCGTGTTTCATCTGTGAAATGCTTGCAGGAAATCCTGACTATCAGCATCATCTAATTTATGAGAGCCAGACAGCTATCGCTTTCCTCAACAAATATCCAAAGGTGTATGGCTATGTCCTAGTGGCACCACGAGAGCATCGTGAGCAGGCTACAGGAGATTTTACTCTGGAAGACTATCTGGCACTCCAACGGCTGATTTACCAAGTCGCCGAGGCTCTGAGACAGATACTTCCTACTGAACGGGTCTACATCTTGACACTTAGCAGTCAACAGGGGAATCGACATGTTCATTGGCATATTATTCCTCTGCCTCCAGGAGTCCCCTATGAGCGACAGCAAACAGCGATTCTGGATTTCTCTCAAGGTATTCTTTCCATATCAGACGAAGAAATGGCATCACTTGCTCAAGCTATTCGCCGAGAGCTGAAGCACCGCGAAGCCGT
Organism: uncultured Ktedonobacteraceae bacterium; assembly: GCA_964250365.1. Taxonomy (GTDB): domain Bacteria; phylum Chloroflexota; class Ktedonobacteria; order Ktedonobacterales; family Ktedonobacteraceae; genus JBBQVS01. The sequence continues at coordinate 15,346 of CAXUGH010000038.1, read as the reverse complement.
CTGATCCAAGCCAGCTTCGCTTTCTTTCTATAACAATGTTGCCAACCGTCTCACACCCTCATCAATCTGTTCCGGCGTAAGGGCGCAGAAGGGGAGACGCACAAAGCGTTTTCCTGCCTCGTCCTCAGTGCCTTCCAACGTGTCGGCAAAGAAGTCTCGTCCATTGGTAAGAGCTAAGCCAGAGGCTTGAGCGCGTGTCAAGAGAGTATCGCTATTCGTTTGCTCTGGTAGATAGATGCTGACGAAGAATCCACCTTCTGGCTCGGCAAATGGCACGTTGGGGAGATATTTTTTCAAGGCTGCTACGATACTATTTAGACGCGGTGCGTACAGTTGTTTGAGATTTTCCAGATTCGAGGCAAAGTAGCCGCGCTTGTGAAACTCGACAACGGCTGCCTCAGTTGGAAGTACGGGAGCGAGAATCGTCTCCTCGGCAAGCTTTGTGAGCTTTTTGACGAAATCGGCTGGTCCAATGAGATAACCAACGCGTAAGGCTGGGCTGATAAGCTTGCTGTATGAACTGATCGTTAGCACACGCTGATTGTTCAGGTCGCGTAGCATCGGAGCAGCTTCGCCTCTGTAGCGTAGTGTACGGTAGGGGATGTCCTCTACGAGCCAGAAGCCGTAACGCTCGGCAAGGTCTACCAACGCCTGCCGTTTTTGCGCCGATGTGGTAACACCTGCTGGATTCTGAAAATCGGGAATGACATACATGAAGGCGGGAACCTGCTTGGCTAGAGCCTGCTCCAATGCCTCGATATTGACGCCATTCTGCTCTAAGGGAATGCCGATAACTTTTGCGCCGCGACGCCGGAATGTCTTGATTGCGCGGTCATAGCTAGGTTGCTCAACAAATACGACATCATCGGGTTTAATGAGGAGCGCGGAAAGCAGGTCTTGCAGGTGTAGCGAACCGTTGCCAACGATGATTTGCTCAGGAGTAACGGAATATTGCTCGCTTAGTAGGCTTCGTAATGGAAGATAGCCTCCGTTATGTCCATATTGCAATACTGTTCTACCATCGGAGCCTTCTAAGACGGCTTGAAAACATTCGCTAAGTAGTTTTGTTGGTAGTGCTTCTGCGGCGGGTACACCACGCGTTAGGGGTATTTGTTCTGTAGTTATGTGGCTTTGCATGCGTTTTCTCTTTACTTATGATGAATGAGTGAGGACGATTTTACCTTGTGGCTCACCTGACTGTAACAATTCATGTGCTTGCGCTGCTTGCTCGACTGGCATTACTCTTGCGATAAGTGGATGTAGAGCATTGTCGGCGACAAGTTGCAGCATCTTTTGCTCATTTTCGGGACTGGCATGAGCCATACCTGCACCGATGACGGAGACGCGTTTGAGTCGCCACGACTGCGTATCGATCTCTGCCTTCTGTCCACCGAGATTACCGATAAGGATAACGCGCCCATCAGCCGCACATGCATTCAGGCTTGTTTGCAAACTTGAGCCGACAAGCTCGACAACAATATTGACGCCGCCCTGCTCCTGTAAAACCTTGCTCACATCTTGCTTGCGGTGGTCGATTACAAGGTCTGCCCCTAGTTTATGCAACTGCTCGGCTCGCTCATTATTGCTAGCTGTTGTTGCAACCCATGCGCCTGTATGTTTGGCAAGCTGAATAGCAAGTGAGCCAACGCCGCTTGAGCCAGCCCAGATAAGCACCTTCTCGCCCTTCTGTAAGTTTCCAACGTCGTACAAGGCTGTCCACGCTGTAGAGCCAGCCAGACCAATCGCAACGGCTTGCTCAAAGCTTACATCGTCGGGAATGCGTGAGAGATCGGATGCGGGTGCCGCAATTTTGCTTGCGTAACCACCGCCACCTTTTGCATCTGTTGCACGAGCCGTCAAGACGCGTTCGCCCGCACGAAAACCGTTGGAGTCGTTGACAACAACTCCCGCCGCCTCTAACCCTGATGTATACGGAAGATGGGGAACGGGACGGCTACCATTGCGCTGAAAAAGGTCGAGGCGATTGACCGTTGTGGCCTTCACCTCTATCAATACGTCCGTTGCTGCTGGCGTTGGGTCTGCTACCTCTTGCTCCTGCAGGACTTCAGGACCTCCGGTGTGCGAAAATTGTACAGCCTTCATACGAGTTACTCCTTACTGTGTTTGTGAGAATGTTGCTGGTTTCTCCATTGTATGCACATCGTCGGGAGATTGCAACGTTGCAGGATTCTGTGGTGTTAGACGTTTTGACATTGCCAGGATAAAGGGCACGAGGATGAGCAGACAGATGAGCGCGGGCACAGCCATGCCCCAACTGATACCTGCATGCGCGATGAGAATACCCACCATCACGGGAATAACAATACCAGAGGCACCTGCACTGAAAAACATCACGCTCGAAACTGTATCGAGCGTATGGACGAATCTGCTGGACGCTAACGTCATGACGCTAGGGAAGATTGGACCAAAGAAGAAACCAACGAAGAAGCTTCCCCCAAAGCCGAGCCAAAGTAGACTCGGAAATAGTGCTACGAGTAGTCCCATTATGCCACCACCAACGAAACTGATGTAGAGCAATCGCTTCTCATTGAGAATACCATGTCTTATGGCTTGGGCACCTATAAGTCTTCCTACTGTTAAACCCAGCCAGAAGAGTGTTGCGGCAGGAGCCGCAACAACCAGCGACACTAACGCGCTTTGACTGACCGCCGTTGTAATCCAATCCCCAAAGCTTACCTCGGCACCAACATATAGGAACATTTGCAGTGCCATAAGCCAGAGGACGGCTTGCAAAAAGACGTTTCTTGCAAGAGTGCGAGATACCTCTTTTGTTTGCACCGTTTCGCTTGGCTTTACATATCTAGGAATGAATTGGAAGATAAGCAGCACGAAGGTCATAAATGCAATAAAGGTGCCAACGGCGAATGCCCATACGGGATCGTGTACCGTTTGTAGTGCTAAGGAGAGCAGCAACGGTCCAATCAAGGCACCAAAGCCAAACGTGCTATGCAGGTTGTTCATGGTCTCGCCCAGGACATCGTGAAATGCCATTGTGACAATCACATTGACGCTCACATCGACAAAGCTGAATCCTATGCCCAGCACAAATTCTGAGGCGAGCAAAAGTATGTAGTTGTGTGTTTCTGGCACAAGTAAGGCCATTGCGCCCATTATGAGCATACCGCACATCAACAAAACCTTCGAGCCAAAGCGATTGCTGATAATGCCAGCCAGCAGTACGCCGCCTGTAAAGCCAAGTGATGACGAGGTAAATGCCCATCCTGCTACATCAAGCGGCACCTGTACGTGTTTCGCAAGAAGTACGAGAGAGGGACCGGGGAGAATGGTGACAATTCCTGTAGCAACGTAGGCCAGACAAAGTGTGAAAAAGAGTAATCGACGTTTAGCTTGTTTCTGCATGCTGCTTTTCTTCTATGAGGTTCGCTGCTAATGGTAATATCGAGTTTGCATCGCCGAGCAGTCCGAGATCGGCAAGCGCGAAAATGGGCGCACTCCGATCAGGATTGATAGCGATAATTGTTTGTGCTTCGCTCATACCGCTCGTATGCTGTGCCGCACCAGAGATGCCACAAGCAATGTATAACTTGGGACGCACAATCTTTCCTGTCGCTCCAATCTGACGTGTGTGTTCAATCCAACCGAGGTCGGTAGCGACACGAGTTGCGCCAACAGCAGCACCCAGTGCATGTGCGAAACTCGCCATAGAAGCAAAGCCTTGCTGCCCAATGCCGCGCCCACCCGCAACAATACGCTCTGCCGCATCCAGCTCAACAGCTTCAACCGAAGGAGCTTCTAACGCGACACGTCGCACTCGCTCTTGCGCTATCGGTAGCAATGGCTTATAGCGATTTACTGTGAACGAAGGAGACACGTTTTCGCTCTGTTTTACGCCAACACCGCGAACACCAGGAACGAGTGTTGCAAGTGCAGTATGTTCGTGTAACATCGTTTGCGTCTGCACATAGGCGCGATTCTCATAAATAGCACGAAGCGCGAAGAGTGCGTCGTTTTGTAGGTCGAGACTCAAACAGTTTGCCACGAAAGGCAAGCGCAACTGTGCCGCGAGTCGAGGCGACCAATCGCGTCCATTCGGTGTCGCATGAGTAAGTACAAGTGTTGGTAAACGTCGTTGTATAAACTCTGCGAGTGCCGAAACATAGCCCTCGGTTGTGTAATATGCGAGTTGGGGATGAGCCAGGATATCGAGCGCGTCTATATCGAGCGACGAAAGAGGCGTGATATCGAGTGTATCTTCGCGCGAATCTGTAAGTACAATAGCATGAACATCTATGTGGATTTGGTGCCGACGAGCAATAGCTATAGCCTCGCATACTAACTCGCCGCTCTGCTCATGTAGCACACCTTGCTCATGCTCCAATACAGCCCAAATTTCGCCCATGATGCTACGTCCCCTCTTCGTGGAAGAGCGATACCGTAAAGGGTATCGCTCTTAGAAAATAATCTCTTTCCTTGCTTTCATTGTATCACAGAATGTAGGCCAAATTCGTATGAGAAAGTCGGGCTAAGTACTTGCTTTTAGAACAAATGTTTTATATAATGAGGGCACGAAAATCTTTAATTGAGGATGATGGATTCGTAATGTGAGTAGCAATGCATAGAGAGCTGGATTACCGTGAAGAAAAGTAAAACGCCGCTAGCGATGGTCTCGGTCTTCGTTCACGATCAAGACGAGGCACTCCAATTTTATGTAGAGAAACTAAGTTTGGAGAAGCGAGTCGATGTAACCTATGGTCCTGGCTTGCGCTGGGTTACGGTTGCCCCAAGAGGACAGCGCAAACCAGAAATTGCCTTGGCACAGTTCGATAAAACTATTTATGACGGTGCATACCTCAAGGATGTAACGGAACGGGCAAGCCACAAAGTAGCCTGGATGTTTGATACCGAGAACTGCTATCAGAGCTATGAAACATTGCTCGCGCGTGGTGTGCCGTTTATCACAACTCCCACGAAACAAATCTACGGTGTCGAGGCAGTGTTCTCAGACCCTTACGGCAACATCTTCTCATTGCTGGAACCATCGCCCCAGGCGCGTTCTTTGTTTATAGGGTATAGGGTTGGCACGGCGGCTTAGAATCAAGAATAGTAGTAAAGAGAAACGTGTAGTTATGTCTGTAATACGAATACCATCCCCCAAAGATATGTTAATCGTCGCGGCTCACTTCCCCACATGCTCGCCACAACGCTTGTTCGAGTACTGGACGAAGCCCGAGCTTGTGGCGCAATGGTGGCCTATCTCTGCAGAGATTGAACCGTGTCTTGGTGGCTCATATCATTTCTTCTGGCCTCAGATAGAGCGGCATCTTAGTGGACTCTATACCGCTTTTCAGCCTGGGAAGCGGCTTGCCTTTACATGGTGCTGGGAGCATCATCCCGTGCAAGAATTGGTGCTTGTGGTATTCGAGCCGTTCGCAGAGCATGGTACGCACATGGTTATCGGACACGGACCGTATGATGACACTTCTCAAAGCCAGGAAGATAAGCAGAGCCACCTCGAAGGTTGGATGCATTTTGTGCCGAGATTGCAGCAGTTGGTGCAGAAATAAAGCCTTATTCATTTATAATCTCTTCCTGCTAAGTAGCTATAGTTGCAAAAATGTTTCTACTGTGTTACTTTATAAACAAGTGAATCGTGAAACGTACTGGAAGTGGTATTGTGTTTCGGATAGAGAAAAACAAGGCACTTATCAGGCTGTGTATCCTCATATTTCTCTTTTCCGACGCACTAAAGACTAGCATTTTCACCTTTTACTGATATGTCTTGTTTAGGAAAGGAAGTAATTTTATGACTCGCGCCCCAAAAACGAGCAAAAATGTAACACGTCGCAATCTTCTGTTGGCGGCTGGTACAGGAGCAGCCGCTGTCACTGTCGGTGCTGCAATCGGTCCTGCACGACATAGTTTCGCGGCTGCATCTGCAAGCTCGGTAGCTCAAGACATCGATTTGAACGTCCAGATGGAAGAGATTGTAGATGCATACATGGCGTTGCATCCGTTACCTATTCAAATACTCTCAGCACCGAACGCACGTAATTTGCCTACAGCACGCGACGCGGTGGAGGCTGTGCTGACTAAACATCATCAATCCAACATCGTAGAGCCTGTTGGTAGCGTCAAGCACATTCTCATTCCTGGACCAGGAGGCGATTTACTTGCACGCGTCTATACACCGTTTGGTAGCGGCCCTTTTCCTGTACTCGTCTACTTTCATGGCGGTGGTTGGGTAATTGCCAACCTCGATACCTATGATTCTTCTTGCCGTGCTTTGACTAATGCCGCAGGATTTATTGTTGTTTCTGTTGCTTATCGGCAGGCTCCTGAACACAAATTCCCAGCCGCAGCCGATGATGCCTACGCCGCGACACAGTGGGTCATGGCTAATGCTGCCTCTCTCAACGGCATATCCTCGAAGGTTGCTGTAGGTGGAGAGAGTGCTGGTGGTAATCTCGCCGCAGTGACTGCACTGCGTATACGCGATACGCACGGCACTAAGCCCATTCACCAGTTGTTGATATATCCTATCACGAACTACAACTTTGATACTCCCTCGTATCGAGAGTACGCCAATGCTCCATTTCTCACACGTGCGGCGATGATGTGGTTCTGGGGAAAATATTTGCCCAGTCCAGCGGCTGGTAGTAACCCCTATGCCTCACCACTACGCGCGTCGAGCTTGGCACATCTGCCTTCTGCAACCGTAATCGTTGCTGAGAACGATCCGCTACGTAGCGATGGAACTTTTTATGCGGAACATTTGCAAAAGGCTGGTGTGCCGACAACATTCACTCTTTATAAAGGTGTGACGCACGAATTCTTTAGCATGTCTGCCGTTCTCGATCAAGCCCGACGAGCTGTTGCGGAAGCTGCTAAGGGGCTGCGTGCAGCTCTCTAAACGTTCATAGGAGTCTCATTCATAACACCTTGCTTGCACATGTGCAAGCAAGGTGTTATGAATGAGACTCCTAAACAGCCATTGGCAGTATTTTCGGGGTCAAACTCAACGCTCGCGCCGCACGTTCGCCATCGAGAATGGCATGCTCGACACGGCGCGGTGCAACACAATCTCCGATGCGCTGCAATTGTTGCACCTTGCCGACGAGTTGCTGATAGAGCGTATCGTTCGCGCTCTGTGACGTTGCCATAACCACAAGTGCGACATTTTCAATCTGGCGTGGTTGACCTGTGTAGTTGTTCATGAGCGTGGCACTGTTGGGACCGAGACTCGCTAAGAAGTAGTTGGGCGTGAGGCGAATACCCTTCGCAAGAGCGCGACGATACCATAGCTCGATATCGAGCGTAACGCTCAAGTCGCCACCAACATAAAATTGTGGCGTGATTACCTCGACGTTACGGCCTTTTTCAGCCAAGAGTTCTGCCGTACTGGTGGCTTGATGAAAGCCTACTTGATCGTAGACAAGCACATAATCGCCAGGAGAAACCTGCTTCTCGCCCTGTAGGACTTGCCAGACTGTGGCGACATGAGGTAACTCTGCTCCAGGGATAAATGGCAGCATTGGTAGCGAACCAGTCGCAAGAATAACCGCGTCCGGTTGCTCTTGGTCAATCATCGCCGCCGTGACCTCTGTATTCAGTTGTACCTCTACGCCTGCCTCGCCTATTTCGCGTTGCAGGTTACGTGAGGCGTCGCCAAATTCGACACGGCTGGGGACGCGTACCAATAGATTGATTTGCCCGCCAAGTTCGTGCGACTTTTCGTAGAGTTTCACGCGAAAACCGCGCTGTGCCGCGACCTTCGCCGCTTGCATCCCTGCTGGTCCTCCACCAACGATCATAACCGTTGGCTTTTTACTCTGTGGTGGAGCGTTTCGTGTAGGAGTAGGGATTGTCGGAAAGACTTGCTCATTGCCCGTTGCGGGTGTCTGAATACAGCCGAGGCTCAGGTTCAAGCCCATACGCCCAATGCAGTATTGATTGCAGGAGATGCAGAGGTGAATAGCCTCTGTACGGCCTTCATGCGCCTTTCCTGTAAATGCTGGATCGCAGATTTGCGCTCGCACTACGTCAACCATGTCGGCGAGTCCTTCACGCAGGATACGTTCGGCCTGTACCGGGTCTTTGATACGTCCTGTACAGAAAACGGGGAGTTTGACCGCTTCACGAATACCCGCCGAGACAAAAAGCTGGTATCCCGGTGGCGTATGCATCGACCCCTCAACCATGTAGAGGTTGTGAAATTCGCCAATGCTCGTATTGATGAAGTCAAGCTGACCCGTTGCCTCAAGCCGTTTTGCAATCTCTTTCACATCGTCGAGCGTAAGACCTGCGGGAATGAGTTCGTCGCCACAGAGTCGAATGCCCATTGTAAAGTCGCGCCCGACCTCGGCGCGAACGGCTTGAATAACCTCCAGTGTGAAGCGCATACGGTTTTCTAGCGAGCCACCATAGTCGTCTGTGCGACGGTTATAGTACGGCGAGAAAAACTGGCGCATGAGCGAGCTATGCGATGATTGTAGTTCGGCACCATCGAAGCCGCCTTCGCGCACATGTCGCGCCACCACTGCATAGCCGCGTACAATTTCGGCAATCTCCTCTTGCTCAAGCTCTTTGCACACCTCACGATGAATCGGGTCTGGCAGCGATGATGGTCCCAACACTGGACGACGCGAGTAGATGCTGCTACACTGCATGCCATTGTGGTTAATCTGTGCGAACATGCGTGTGCCGTACTCATGAACGGCGCGTGTCATGCGACGATAGGCGGGAACAACATAGGGGTCGAAGCCGTGAATTAACTTCTGATATGCCCAATCGCTAGGATGTACCGACTGCTCCTCTGTAATGATGAGGCCACAACCGCCCTTCGCGCGTTCAGCATAGTAGGCAATGAGACGCGGACCAGGGAGATTTTCTTCGGCAAGGTTAGTGAGGTGCGCGGCAAACACCACACGATTAGGAATAATCGTCTGCCCGATGCGAATTGGAGTAAATAAGTATTGATATTGACCTGCCATGAAAATTCTCCTGTTTATACCTGTTCTCCCACCTGTCGCCCCTCCATGATTGCATGTTCGATGCGACGTGGTGCCACACAGTCACCAATACGGAAGAGACGCGGTACTCTGCCTTTTAGAGTCATGTATAGTTCTTGAGATGGACGCTCATACGTACCTAGCACTACTGCATCAGCCGCAATAGCGCGTTCTCCTTCGGCGAAACGGTCTGCAACGATCACCTGTTGTGGCTCAATGCGTACTACCGTTGTGTGAGGTATATGTGTGACATCGTGTGCTATAGTGCGCTGCATCCACGATACAATGTCGTTTGTTGCGACGAGATCGCGTCCGACATACCAATCCTCCGTCACGACCTCTACATGCTTGCCCGCTGTTGCTAGCATCTCGACAACTGAGAGAACGCCATGCGATGATGACTCGTCAATCACCACGACGCGCTGTCCCTCTACCGCTTCGCCAGCAAGTATACGACGCACATCTGTAACATGTGGTAAATCATGCCCAGGAATAGGTAATAGACCCGTACCTGCATGCGCTCCTGTTGCGAGAATGATGGCGGCAAAGCGTTGCTCCATCAGCATTGACGCCGTGACCTCGACGCCTGTATGTATCTCGACTCCCAGACGCTCGATCTCCGCCTGTAAATACTCCGTGATGTGTTGCAGTTCTGCTCGTCCAGGTCCCTTTGCCGCGAGTGCTACCGTACCACCAAGCATCTGATTTTGTTCGTAGAGAACAACCGAGCGACCTCGCAGGACAAGTGTACGCGCCGCTTCTAAGCCTGCAGGTCCGCCGCCAACGATACATATTGGTGGTCGGGTTGATTTAGATATTGTGGGTTTTGGTAAGGACGGCAGGGAGACCACAAGGGTCTCCCCTACACCTTTATGCATGCCCAATGTGTAGGGGAGACCCTTGCGGTCTCCCTGCATCCCTCCCTGCTCTTCTCTAATTACATCGGGATTGACATTGCAGCTAAGCGTCACATTCATCACGCTTCGCACCTGACAGCCCTGGTTACAGGAGATGCAAGGACGTACCCGCTCGGCCTGTCCTGCTTGTGAGAGGCGCGGCAGGTCGGGGTCTGCAATCAGTGGGCGAATCATCTCGACACCATCGACCTGTCCTGCTGCGAGAAGAGATTCGGCCTGTGATGCGCTCATGATACGTCCTGCCGCGAAAATCGGGATGTTGATTGCAGCTTTCATTGCCGTTGCTAGGTGTACAGCGTAGCCAGGAGGAACGTGCATGGTAGCGTTGAAGGGAAACATTTGCGAACTGAGAATGCTACCCATTGTGACCGTCATATAGTCAATACGATGCGTTGTGGTGAGTATCTGAGCTATCTCTATCGCTTGCTCTGGTGTCAAACCAGCCCACGGCGCAAGCTCATCGCCACAGAAACGCAAGCCTAGAACGGAATGAGAGCCAAGAGCATTTGTAACTGCTTCAATCGTCTCCTGCAAAAAGCGCATGCGATTTTCGAGCGAACCGCCATATCTATCGCCACGCTGATTTGTGAGCGGTGAAAGAAACTGTCTTAATAAAGATGTATCGCTCACCTGCAACTCGACGCCATCGGCTCCTCCCTGTATCGCAACTCGTGCGACCTGTGCGAAGCCAGCAATTACCGCGTCGATGTCGGCCTGCTCCATCGCTTTCGGCACCTCGCGCGAAGAGATATTGGGAACGGGCGAAGGTGCCCAGAGTTCGCGCTGAGTATGATCGCTCGTCGATTGCTGTCCATTATGGTTAAGCTGCACAAGCGCAAGCGAGTCGTGAGCATGAATACGTTCCACTACCGCCGCAATCGCCTGAGCCGTACCTGGAAGATAGCTCAACACCGTGCGTTCATAGGGAATGTCCGAGGGATGTACAATATGCTCTTCGAGAACGATAACGCTCGCTCCACCCTCGGCACGAGCCGCATAATAGTCCGCATGTTGCTGGCTCAATAGATTGTGCCGTGCAAAGTTCGTGGTATGGCTGCCAAAAATAATGCGGTTGCGAGCCTCGCGTGGACCTAACGTAAGCGGTTCAAAGAGCATAGGTAGTCGTCTCCCATGAAAACAGTCATCGGTGATCTGTTGTGTACTGTTGATTATAGACTATTGGGAGGGAGTGTGCTAGTGAGTTATTTTTTATGGCAAACATGAAATAGCGCAAGGCCGCTGGCTTTGCGCTATTTCATGTTTGCCATAATAGATTTTCTCTATGCCCAGCGAATCAGCCCCATCTCATACTTCTCAGTCAATCCGCTATGTGACGGCACAACGCGGACGTTGTAGGCGATGCTGCCGCTCTCGTCCGGTTTGAGGGTAGCATCGTAGCGATAGGAGCCGTCCATTTCGCGCTTGCTATAGCTCATAGGTAGACTGTGTTGGGCGACGACGCTATCGTCGTTGGCCTCGCCGTAGACCAGTTCGACGCACAAATCTTCGGGAGTGAGACCATCAGCACGCAACCACGCGGTGACGGGAACACCTTCGCCGAGGCTGAGTTGACCGTCACGTTGTCCATTGGCGTAGAGTTCTAGCTTGCCCCAGCTATTGCGAACACGCTCTTTCCATGCGGCAAGTGTTCGCGCCGACTCGTAGGAGTTGCGCTCAATCTGCTGGCTCTGGCGAATTTCGGGAACATAGTATTTCTCGGTATATTCCTTGACCATGCGGCGCATACTGAACTCTGGCGCACAGGTACGAATAGCCTCTTTCATATAGCCTAACCATGAGTGCGGGACATCGTTCGTATCGCGGTTATAGTACGTGGGCACGATCTCCTCTTCGAGCAAGCGATAGAGCGAGATGCTATCCGCTTCAGCCTGTACATCCTGATCGTGATATTCGCGCTCCTCGCCAATGGCCCAACCGTTCTTGCCGTTGTAGCCCTCGACCCACCAACCATCGAGAATGCTACAGTTGGGTTGACCATTGAGAGCGGCCTTCTGACCACTGGTGCCGCTTGCCTCGTATGGGCGAATAGGGTTGTTCAGCCAGACATCCGTGCCGGAGACGAGGTAGCGTGCCATGTCGATATCGTAGTTTTCCAGGAAGACAATTTTTCCCTTGAAATCAGCCGTGCGTGAGAGTTTGTACACTTGCTCGATTAAGGCTTTGCC
>CAXUGH010000038.1:1123-3153 GCA_964250365.1 uncultured Ktedonobacteraceae bacterium | reverse complement strand
CGGAAGAGTTCGTTCATCTCAGGCGCGATCCACGAGAAGGTGTGAATACCGTTGGTGATGGAGCCTATCGGCACCTCGTCAACCTCAGCACCGGGCCAGAGGAATTGCCACATTTTGCGCGACACATTTCCGTGCAACGCGCTCACGCCGTTGTGCAGACCTGTAAGCCGAAGGGCCAGCACCGTCATGCCATAGGTCGGACCCCAGCCATGTTCCTCGCGTGCAACCTCCATGAACTGATCACGGTTCAGGCCGAGTTGTCCCCAGTAGCTACCGAAGTATTTGTCGATCAGGTCGTAGCTGAACGTGTCGTTACCCGCTGGTACGGGCGTGTGTGTTGTGAAAAGCGAATTCGCCGCTACCGCCTCAATCGCTTCGTTGAAACTCAATCCTGATACGACCAGTTCGCGGCAACGTTCCAGGCTCAAGAAGGCTGCGTGTCCTTCGTTGAGATGCCATGCCGATGGTGAGATACCAAGAGCGCGGAGTGTGCGTACACCGCCGATGCCCAGCACAATTTCCTGTGAGATACGCATCTCATGATCGCCTGAGTAGAGGCGTGCTGAAAGTTCGCGGTCATGTGGTGCGTTCGGCTCCACGTCGGTATCCATCAGATACAGGGGAATACGTCCGACCTGTAGCTTCCACACTTTTGCGTAGATGCGGCGTCCAGGCAGGTCAACGTTAATCATTACTTCGTTGCCATCTGGTCCAGTCGCAGGAGTAGCGGGGGCTTCGGAGAAATGAAGCTTTTCGTAGATGGCCTCTTGCATGCCGTCACGATTGATACGCTGCTGAAAGTAGCCCTGTGGATACAGGAAGCCTACGCCGACGAATGGTAAGCCGAGGTCGCTTGCCTCCTTACAGTGGTCGCCAGAGAGAATACCGAGGCCGCCAGAATAAATTGGTAGCGACTCATTCAGCCCGAACTCAGCCGAGAAATATGCAATCACCTTGTCGGTCAATTCGGGATAGGTGCTTGAAAACCATGTTTCATTGGCACGAGGATGCATATAGGTATCGAAGTCGTTGAGGACGCTATCGAATTGCTGCAAATACTCCGAATTGTTAGCAGCCTTTTCGAGAGTCTGCGGATTCACCTCGCTCAAAAAGCGCACCGGATTATGCCCCACTTGCTCCCATAAAGCGGGGTCGAGATTCTTATAGAGAACGCGTGCTTCTGGACGCCAACTCCACCACAGATTGTACGCCAGCTCATACAGACGGTTGATGCGTGGGGGCATCACCGGAAAAACAGTCATGCGACCATAAACTTTCACAGGGATAGATTTCCTTTCTTCTTCCAAGAAGCAAAAAAAAGTGCTATTTTACCTCTTTCTATTAGTATATCGCTCAGGCGAAAATACGGTCAATAAAATTTGCTATCAAGCGTGCAATGCGTTATAGTTACCTTGCATAGAGCGATAAAGCGAGGAGTTACAGGAAAAATACATGGCAAAGAGGCGGCACCAGTTTCAAGCAAAATCAAGAAGTGCTGTAGTAGGAAGTATTCTGCTGTGTCTAAGCTTCCTACTCTTAGGTTGGTTGCTGCTGAGTCAACATAACAATTCATCAGGCTCCTTTGTCTGGCCTTCCCTCTCTGGAACCAATGCAACTCCTGCTAGCAATGCACCGCTACCATCATTAACGGCTGAGGGTATTACATTGAGTCAAGCAAATCAGAATCCCACGCTCAGTCAACAACAAGCGGTGACTCTGGCGAACCAGTTAGAGCCAGATGCAGCGAGTAATGCGAAAAGCATCAATGCTCGCTATATGCTACTGAGTCACGCCTCTCTGAACAATGTGCCTGTCTGGATGGTTGCATATCAGAGAATTCCAATCGAGCCGAACAATGCCTCCGTTGATCCCACGTCCTCTACCCGTGCGTCTCATGATCTCTACGTCTTTGTGGATGCAAATACGGGTAAAGAACTTCTCTCCGTCTGGATATAAGCTAGCGAACGAAGGCCCCGCCCCCCGCCGGGCGTAGGTGGCTAAAAAGAGCTTTTATGACAAAAATTAAATTT
>CAXUGH010000038.1:0-1113 GCA_964250365.1 uncultured Ktedonobacteraceae bacterium | reverse complement strand
CAAAATAGGGGTAAACAACTGCCCTCCGCCTGTATATACGCTCGCGACCGGCGCAAGGCACGTCCGCGGACGTGCCTTCCTCCGTTCGCTACATAGCCTTTTAGTCACAAAATTAAAATTAGTACTAATGGGCTATGACTATGGGCTATTCTTCGTGCATTTTGATCCAACCATGACGCAAAGCATGAACAACAGCCGCAGTTCGATCATTTACCGAGAGCTTTTTCAAGATGGAGGTGATATGATTCTTTACCGTCTGATCGCTGATTTTAAGCGACTTTGCGATCTCTTTATTGCTATTGCCGCGAGCGATGTAGTCGAGTATCTCGACTTCGCGCGAAGACAGGGGGGAGTACATGTCGTGCGATTCCACGTCCTCTTCCTCAACCGTAAATTGACGGAACGAACTTAGCACTCGGCTGGCGAGTTGTGGTTTATTAAGCACATCATCCTGAATGAGATACTCACCGTTGCTGACTTTACGCACAGCAGCTATCAAGTCATCAGGCGTGATGCTGCGTGTGTAATACGCGGCTGCACCGACCTTGATTGATTGAAATAGACGCTCTTCGTCCTCAGAAGGAGTGAGCATGATAATCGCCATACGTGGGACAAGATGGCGTGCCTGACGAGCGATCTCAAGTGGGTCGGATGCAATAAGGTTCGTGTCGATCAAGGCCACGTCTGGATTGTGGGTACGGGCCAATTCAAGTACATCAAGAGTATCGGTAGATTCTCCAACAATCTGGCAATCGCCGGAACTCTCTAGTGTTGCACGAATACCGGCGCGAAAGAGCGGCTGCTCATCAATGACGATGACGCGTATCGTTTCCATGTAAGTCCTTCATTAGGCAGGGGGTGCGGAAAGTGTTCGCAGAGATACCTGCTCTGTATTAACTATACTGACACATACAAGAACATGACTATAGCTGGCTAGGGGATGTTCTAGTCCTTGTGCTTGTCCATTATACATGTTTTATGGGCAGTCAACAATTGCCATTTGTAAAGAAGAGTGACACATTTGAGCCATTTACCGCCCGCGGGTAATGGCTCAAATGCGTCACTCTTATTTTGGAAATTTAGATGCGTTGCCAGCGTTGTAGCGGCGAGTTG
>CAXUGH010000037.1:23583-25358 GCA_964250365.1 uncultured Ktedonobacteraceae bacterium | reverse complement strand
CCCCAACGTTCACTCCTTCATATATTTGCTTGACTTTCCTCAACTTCTCAGGTATAGTCAATAGCAAGCAAAAACATATAACAGGCAATGATTGGGAACAGGTTGCGCTTACGCCAAAACTACAGAGAGCGATGCATACACGCTGCAAGCATCGTGATTGGCCTTTCGCAATGACATCCCTGAGCCAAATAGTGAACATTTTGTATAAGAATTAGTAGCTGCATTTCGGGTTACGCCCGTTAAAGCGTAACAGTTCGGGCATGACAAATTATGGCCCCTACTGGTTAAGGTTCTTTGTTGCAATGCAAAGAACGAATGGTGGTGGTACCACGACAGGCATATGTGCCCTCGTCCTCCAATAGTAGAGGATGAGGGCTTTTTGTTGCCCATTTTGCATTCTGATGAAAGGATACATTCATATGGAACGATTACGTACTACAGAGGTACAGACGCATGTTGGTGAGCGTGTGCTGGTACAAGGATGGTTACACTCGCTACGACAACTGGGAGGGGTAAGCTTTCTCGTTGTACGCGATGGTTGGGGGCTGATTCAATGCGTCACTGAACACGAGTCTGATCTTGTCGCCCTTGCCGACGTTGGAGTTGAAAGCGTGATTGCCGTCGAGGGTGCTGTCGTTGCTGAATCTCAGGCTCCCGGCGGCGTCGAGCTACACGAGTTACGCGTCGAAGTTCTCACGCCTATTACAGAGACTCCGCCTATCTCGCTCAACAAACGTAAAATTACTGCTCATGTAAACACCTTGCTCGATCATGCGGTTGTTATAAACCGTCATCCGGCACGTCGCGCCCTATTGCGTCTAGGAGCAGGGGCAATGGCAGGTTTTCGCAATGTGCTAATGGCAAAGAACTTTACTGAGATACAGACGCCTAAGATTGTAGCGTCGGCGACGGAGAGCGGTGCCAACGTCTACAAGCTTGGTTACTTTGGGCGCGACGCCTATCTCGCACAAAGCCCACAATTCTATAAGCAGATTATGGTTGGCGTTTTTGAGCGAGTCTTCGAGGTTGGTCCCGTCTTTCGTGCTGAACCACACGACACTACGCGCCACCTCAACGAATATGTGAGCCTCGATGCCGAGTTCGGTTTTATCGAAAATCACTTCACTGTGATGGCACTGTTGCGGAATGTGCTAGCTGGCATTCTAGCAAACTTCACTGAAAATTATAGTGCGGAACTTGCTCTGTTGAACGTGCAAATGCCAGAGGTACCGCAAATAATACCGCACATTCATTTCTCCGATGCACAAGAGTTGATTTTCACGTTGCATAAAACGGATGTGCGTGGCGAGCCAGACCTATCGCCACAGGATGAGCGTTGGCTTGGCGAATGGGCAAAACAGGAGTTTAACAGCGATTTCTTGTTTGTCACAGGCTATCCAACGAGCAAACGCCCATTCTACACTCATCCAGACCCAGGGCGACCAGCCTTCACGAACTCGTTCGACCTGCTCTTTCGCGGCACCGAACTGGTGACGGGTGGGCAACGCCTCCATCGCTATGAGGATTATATAGCAGCACTGGAAAAAGCTGGCTTGCCCTTAGAGCCGTTCGCCTCGTATCTCGAAGCGTTCAAGTATGGTATGCCGCCGCATGGCGGTTTCGCCATCGGTATGGAAAGGCTATTGATGCAATTGACGGGCGTGCCGAATATCAAACTGGCAACAACATTTCCGAGGGACATTCATCGCCTCGAACCGTAGTATACAGTCAAGCCGCATTTGTCATTCGCCGCCTACGGCGGCGAATGACAAATG
>CAXUGH010000037.1:4935-23573 GCA_964250365.1 uncultured Ktedonobacteraceae bacterium | reverse complement strand
CAACCCGATTAAACCCCCCACCCCCTTTTTGTCTTCCCCCCCCTCCGGGGCCTATTAAAAATTGGGGCTTGACTGTATACTATAAGAGCATGTTACAAACTCATTTGTTTGCTCGTATACAGAAATGAGAGATATCATAATTCATCTATTGAGGTTACATATATTATGAGTTCACCAAAGGCCATTATGAGATGGTCGGAGCTACAAAATTTGCCCGTTGTAATTCCTAGCGAGGGCATCACGGTTGGGACGGTTGTGGATTGCTATTTTAAGCCTGATACGAACGCAATTTATGCCTTGAAGGTGCGTCTACGCCTACTTGGAGAGCGTTCATTGCCCGTGACAGGTATTAGAAGTATCGGACCTGATGGCGTGGCTATTCCTAGCGCACAGATGCTTGCGGAGCGCATTCCACCCTTACCAGTGGTGAGCGCGTTGACATCAGCCGCGATCAAGAGCGAGAGTGGCAGCGACATCGGCAAAGTAGGCGGTATACTACTCGGCACTGAGTTACCCATCACACTACGTATCGTGGGTATTGAGATGACTGATGCTACAGGCAAGCGTAGCAGATCGTTCGGTGCCGATGCCGTTGGTAGCTATCACGAAGGGACGATTGTGATCACCGATACAGCGGCGAAAAGATTGAAATAAAGAATACAAAAACGTGGGGGGGGGGGGGGCCGCCGCCCGGTTTGTTTTGTTTTTTTAATGACGAGGAAACCCCGCGGGGGGCGGGCGCCCCCCCCCCACGTTTTTGTATTCTTTATGCACTACCTGTCAAGCGAGCAACCTCGGCTTCGGCTTCACGAGCGGCTTTGCGGCGCGTGAGTTTGCGGAGAGCCTCAGCCTTGCGACGCCAGTTGTCGGGGTCGTTGGGAGCGAGCTTGACCGCTTCTTCCGCCGCCTCTAATGCATCTTCGTTGCGCTTGAGATGCTTGAGGACAAGCGATTTGTTGTGCCACGCGGACGCCATGCGCGGATTGAGTTGTGTCGCACGATCATACGCCTCTAGCGATTCCTGGAAGTTTTGGAGATGATAGTAGACATTGCCCAAACCGTTCCACGCAAGGGCCGCCTTGGGGTTGTAATGAAGGGCCGCCTTGTACGCTCGCAATGCCTCCTCGTATTGACCGAGTTCGCTCAACACGCTCGCCTTGCTATTCAAAACAGAGGCGTTACGCGGGTCGATTCGCAGAGCCGAGTCGTAAGAGTTGAGAGCCTCGACGAGCCGTTTGAGGTCGGCAAGCACGTTGCCACGTTTGTCGTATGCACGCACAAAGTTACGGTCAAGCTGAATTGCTTTGTCATAGTTTTCGAGTGCGGTTTTGAAGCGTTGTTGCGCGTAGTGGACGTTGCCCATACCGTAGTATGTTGGGGCATAGTTCGCATTGAGCCTCTGCGCCTCACGGTACGCGTCCAACGCCTCCTGAAAACGTCCAAGGTCGTATAACACATTGCCCTTGCCGTTCCAGAATATAGCGTTATCTGGCTCGTATTTAATAGCTTGCTCAAAGGCTCGTTGTGCTTCGGGAAAGCGTCGTAATTGTCGTAACACTAGTCCTTTGTTATTCAACCCCTGTGCCAGTCGTGGTTCATAATGCAAGGCGGTATCAAACGAGAACAGGGCTTGCTCTGGTAAACCAAGCGCGTTTTGTGCCGCTCCCTTACCATTCCAAGCAAGAGCATTATCCGGCTCTAGCTTCAGGGCTTGCTCGAACGCGTCGAGAGCATCTTGATTACGGCGCAACATGTTGAGAGCCGTGCCTTTGCCATTCCACGCCGCCACCAGTTTGTTATCCATACGGAGCGCACGCTCGAACGCGGTCAATGCCTCCTGATGGCGTCCGTTGATGCCATATGTCGTGCCCTGTGTCTGCCAGCCGTGCGCGTCGCGCACCTGTGGATGTGTAGTGGGAGGTACGTATGGTGGCACGGTCACATTTGGTTGCTTCGTCTTGGCTGCGGCACGAGGTACTACAGCGGGTCGCGTCAATGTGCCGCTAATACGTTGCTCTTCGACGTGACGCAGAGTTTTCGCTACCTCCTGCGTACTCGCAGGTCGATTCTCGACCTTCAATTCGAGCATACGCTTCAACAGGTCTTCCAATTCGGCAGGCACTACAGGATTTAGTTCCGAGGCGGGGCGAAAGAAAAATGGTTGCTCGCTTGGATCAACACCTGTGAGCAGGCAGTGCAACAGGGCACCAAGGCTATAGATATCGGAGCGGGGCGTACTTTGCGCCTTGCCATACTGTTCGGGAGCGGCAAAGCCAGGCGAGCCGAAGGCAACGGTATCATGTGATTGACCAGGCTTGAAAATACGCGCGATACCGAAGTCGATCAGATAGACGTGCCCATTGCTCAACATCACATTCGATGGCTTGAGGTCACGAAAGATAATCGGCGGCTGATGCGTGTGCAGGTGCCCAAGCACGTCGCATATCTGCATGCCCCAATCGAGTGCTTGCTCTAAAGTGACGGGACCACCACCTTTGTGTTCCAGATACTCTTCGAGCGTCTCGCCCTCAATAAAGTCCATGACGAGATACGAGCGTTCCTCTTCGGTGAAGTAATCGTAGATACGCGGCAGATTTGGGTGTACGAGGTCTGCAAGGAGGCGCGACTCACGCTCAAAGGCATCCTCGGCCTCTTGAATACGAGCAGGCGTTAGACCGGCGCGGCTCATCTCTTTGATGGCAACGGAGCGATTGTTGAAGCGTGTATCTGCCGCCTTGTACACGGCACCCATACCGCCCTGTCCAATGCGCGACTCTAGTTGATAGCGATTGCCAAGCAGAGTTTGCTCCGGCAGGTCGCCCGTACTATGTTTGAAGAGGAGCGGGGCGGCACAATGCTGACAGAAACGAGCCGTTTCCGCGTTCGCTAAACCACAATTATCACAAAATTGTTCCGCCATACTGTCCTATTTCCCGATTAGATATTTTTTGCGTAAAGATTATGTAATACATGTTTCATCTTGCTGTGTTCGCCTCCTACGGCGGCGAACACAGCAAGATGAAACATGTATTAAGATTTGTCAGAAGGTTGTGGACTTATACGCCACAAATGCAACCACTCCGCGATACTCAATGTTTCCGCGCGACGGCTGGCATCTATTCCTGCTTCGGCGAGCCATGCGCGTACTATCTCATTCTTATAATGTAGCCCATGTGTCAACGAGTTGTGTAGCTGTTTGCGGCGTTCGCTAAAACCAGCCTGCACAAGACGAAAAAAGCTCTCGCGCTCATTTGCTGCCAATGGAGCGTCTGCATGTACATCGACACGTAAAATTGCTGAGTCCACCTTTGGCGCAGGGTAGAACGAAGTTGCAGGAACACGCGCAACGATACGCGGCTGCCCATAGAACTGTATGCTGATTGCCAGCACGCTCAAATCCCCCGGCTGTGCCACGATACGCTCCGCCACCTCTTGTTGCACCATGACCACCAGCACACGCGGCGGATTCGCACTCTCTAAAAAGTGACGAAAAGTTGGTGCGGTAATATAATACGGCAAATTCGCCACTAATTTGTAGGGTGCCTGCCCAAAGACTGTAACGGGATTGAGAAACAATAAGTTGCGTGCAATCAACTCTACATTGGGCGAATGACTTGTAGTCTTGGCAAGCAAAGCGAGCATATCGCGCTCTAGCTCAACCGCCACGACGCGCTTAGCGTTCTTCGCCAGTTCACGCGTCAACACACCTGTGCCAGCACCAACCTCTAGTATCTCATCGTCGACGGAAATGTCTGCTGCCGCTACAATTTGCTGTAACACCAAGCGGTCAACCAGGAAATTTTGCCCGAAGCCCTTGTTTGGTCGCATATTGTGCGCGTAAAGTAAGTTACGCAATTCGCGCACATTGGTCAGGTCAATGTCTTTATAGGGTTCTATGTGTAGCTCTTCTGCCGCCTCTTGTCCCTGCTGAATATTATCCGTCACCTATCGCTATCCCACTCTCGCAATTTTTGTATGTGATTGTATTTTACCTCACAAACACATATTTATACATACCAACGCCAGCGGCCCCAGGGTCCGCGACGCCTGAACGGGCTAAATGGAAAAGGTCTGCCGAGGGCTGCGAAGAGAATGAAGAGAGCGACCAGCCCAACACCTAGCAACAATAATAGACTAAAGAGAACGCCTGCAAGGAGCAACAATCCACCTAACAGCAATAATAAGGGCTTGATAAGCAACACGCCTAGTACTATAAAGAAGATAATGCGTCCAACGCCTCGGTTGCGTTGCGGACGTGCCCAGGGCGGTACCTGCTGATTGTAGGAGGCGTAAGGACGGTAGCCACGCTCGAATGCATCTCCGTCTGGGCTAAAATTGCGCCGCTGGTACTGCTGGTGCTGGCTCTGCTGCGGTTGCGGTGCAGCGTAGGTAGGAGGCTCCTGCACAGGTCTATCCTGAGCGGAATAGCTATAGGGTGGCACTGGTGGCAGGTCTGCCAGCGAATCTTCAAAGTTCGCGGGATGCTCATTCTTGGGAATATTGCCCGTGTTTGGCTTTGTAGACCAATAGTACGGTCGTGCTTCGCTTTCCTGTGTATTTTCTTGTACTGTATTATCGGAAGGCCGTTTGTTTTGCTGCGGCTCAAATTGTTGTTGGCTCATTGTCTGTTCTCCTTGTTCTCGTGGAACCATCATATATAAATACGTTGCCTGGAAATATGGGTTGCACATATATGGAAACGCAAATTGAGACGCAGAATCAAACGATGGAAACCGAGTCAACGGGGACGAGGGTGTGATAAATCAGACCCGTACTCCTATTCTCTCCACCCTCTCAGCGATTGGCAATGTCCACGAGGATTGAGAGAAGGAAACATTCGGGGTACTATCCATGTAACAATCAGGGATAACTTTGCGTTATACAATGAAGATTGATAATAAGTAACAAGTAGATTTGGCGTGTCATCGCGTGTGGGCGAGGCAGCAAAAGCATAAACCTCAACAAATTTCTGAAGAATACCTGCGGGGAAGGATTACGTTTTTATGAATGAAGATACACACGACAGACAGGCGCAAGACAAACGCAATCTTGTGCCCGTTGGTAGTGGCAGCTTGAGCCGCGATGGTTCAAGTGGAATAGAAAATAAAGAGTCAAGTAAGGAAAGTCAAGACGAGCGTGAAGGAGGATGGCGTTCAATCAGTCGGTCCCTGCTGGCAATTCGACCCAAGAAACCAGCAGTAGTTTCGTCTCCCAGCAATGATATCGCGCTACGACGTATGCGCGTCAATCGTATTATGATGCGTCGCCGTCACACCAGTCGTACTCACACAAAGGGTAATTTCGCTCCACGCCTCATGATTGCAGTAGCAATACTCTTCATCGTGTTTGCTATGCTCATCTCCGGTGGCACGGGTAGTGCTTACGCCTACTATCAATCACAATTGCCTCTGCTAAATGGTATTGCACAACATTCGCTTTTCCAAACATCGCGTATTTATGATCGCAATGGAAAATTGCTCTACGAACTCTACGATCACCAGCAAGATCGGGGCCGTCGTACCTACGTCAACTACAGCGATATCTCTCCCCTGCTCGTCAATGCAACGATAGCCGCCGAGGATCACACATTCTGGACGAATAGTGGCGTTGACTACAACGGACTTGTACGTGCAGGTATCGCCAACGTACAAAGTCACGGCGTCGTGCAGGGAGCTAGTACCGTGACGGAACAGCTTATCAATAACCAGTTCTTCAGCAACCAGAAAGGCAATTATCAGGTTAAAGCTGATGAAGTCGTGCTGGCGACGGGCTTGACGCAACAGTATCCCAAGTGGAAGATCATGGAGATGTACCTGAACACGGTCTACTACGGTGATCTGAACTATGGTGCTGAGGCTGCCGCCGAGAGCTACTATGGCTTGCCACTAAAATGTTCATTGGGCAAATGTAAGCCAGCGGTTAGTCAGTTAGACCTTGCACAGGCGTCGATGCTGGCTGGTCTGCCACAAAGCCCTTCGTACTATAATCCTACGACGAATAAAACTGTTGCGCTACAGCGTCAGGCTTACGTATTGCAGTCAATGCTTGAACTTGGCATGATTACACGCGCTCAGATGCAACAGGCGCAAGATGAAACCGCGAAATTTACATTTCTGACCTATTCGCAAACGCATCACATTCAGGCACCGCATTTTGTAACTTATGTAATCAACAATGTGCTGGTGCCCATGCTGGGCAATTCACTTGCTGACGGCGGCTTGAACATCTATACGACGCTCGATCTTGACCTTGAGAAGCAGGTCGAGAACATTGTGTACAGCAAGCTGTATAAGCCGCAGGTTGACAACTACCTGGGCTATTATGGTCCGTTGAACGTCACAAATAATCTCCACAACGCTGCTGTAGTGGTGATGAATCCTAAGAATGGCGAAATCCTGGCGATGGATGGTAGCGCGAACTTCAACCAGAAATCGCCGCAGATGCAAGGTCAGGACAATGCAGCAATTGCCTTACGACAACCCGGTTCATCCTTCAAACCAATCGTGTACGCAACAGCATTTGAGATGGGCTGGTATCCCGCGATGATCGTGCCAGACCACAAAACCTACTATCCCGTAGGTTGTAGTCAACCTATTGGCTCGACTGACTGTTACTCGCCACAAAACTATGATGGTACCTTCCATACGCAGTATCCAATGACCATTCGTACAGCGGTTGCCAACTCGTTCAACATTCCAGCAATCGACGCGATTGAGTATGCTGGCGTGAATAACGTGGTGAACATGGCAGGTCGCCTCGGTCTCAGCGAGATTGCCAATCTTCCTGCTGATCGAAAAGTCCCATCAATGGCGATTGGCTCTGACGAGGTGACGCCGTTGGATATGACGGATGCTTATGCAACCTTCGCCAATCAAGGGGTGCATATTCCTTCGGTCTCTGTGTTGCAGATTACCGACAATCAAGGGAATACCATCTACAAGTATGACGAAAGTCATCCTAAAGGTACGCGTGCAGTCCGTGCGGATGTGTCCTTCCTTGTCAGCAGTATTCTCTCGGATAAAACTGCTCGTTATCACGAGTTCGGTCCTGGCAATTACCTGGAGCTAGACCGACCGGCGGCGGCAAAGACCGGTACGACCGATAGTTTCCGTGACAACTGGACGATGGGGTACACGCCGTATACAGCCGTAGGTGTGTGGGCTGGCAATAGCGATAACGAGAAGATGACGCAGAACACGATTGGTATTACAGGTGCTGCCCCCATCTGGCACGATGTGATGGAGCTTGTGTCACACAAGTACAACTATCCTGCCGCCGATTTCGCGGTGCCCTCCGACGTACATCAAGGCACGGTCTCAGCCATCACAGGCTTGAGGGCAACGGGCGGTCCAACTGTGACCGACTGGTTTATCGACGGTACAATGCCAACGGCAACCGGCTATGGTGGAACTTACTACAACCCACCTCCAACCTGTGGCTACTTCTGTCGCCCACTCTACCCTGGCTTTGGTCAATAAAGGCAAGCATGCACACACAAAACAGACAGGCTCTGGGCACATGTGCCCAGAGCCTGTCTGTTTTGTGTGTACACATCCCCTATTGCTTATATGGAACATTTGCGCTATCATAGGGATGTCTCTGCGTTTAGACTCAATTCCACATAGAGGGAGGACCATATATGGCAGACAAGGAGACAAAACGCCAGCGTGTTGTGCCAGGCTTAGAACGTGGCTCCGCACGCGTCAGTAAAGCAGTGGTCGGCAACGCGAAAACGGTGCAGAGTACGCGCGTGGAGCAACGCTCACAGTTCTCGACGCCAAGACAAAGTACACGAAGTGGGTCCTCCAAATCTTCGACACGCGGCAAGAAAAGTTCACAGGGTACGACAAGAAAGTCGAAACAGCCAGCCTATCGTCCTGTTCCCGCTCCCGCTCCTCGCGATCCAAATGATACGCGTGCCATTCAGTGGGCTTATAATAAATGGAATGGAATGGAGCCACACCATCAGCAACGCGTAGGCAACATTTTCCTGCTAGCTCTATCGCTACTCTTATTCGGGTCGCTCACACTGTTTCGTACCACAGCCATTGTTGGAAGTATTGGAAATTTCTTTCTCCTGGTCTTTGGTTGGTCGGCCTATTTACTCGCATTGGGATTAGTCGCATTCTCGCTCGCCCGTCTTATTGAGGATATTCGCAATACATCATTCATACGCGGGTCGATGGTGTTTGGCCTCATAGCCATATGGCTTTTGCTGTTGATTGAGGGTCGGCTCATTCTCGGCAACGATTCGCCTACAACGGGTGTGTTAGCAGGTTTTCTCGTGCGTCCTCTGCTGGGATGGTCGCCAGCAGTTACACACATTCTTGTTCTCGGAGCGATTGGACTGCTGTGCATTCTTACCTTTCGTATCACGTTTGGGCATGTGCTGATGGTGAGCCGTTTCCTGCAAAACCTGATTTCCGATGAAAGAAGGCCATCTCTGGGTAATAGAAATGGTGCTGGCAATCCTGGGCCATCGCCATATCTTGGGCAACGTCCACAGTATAGTCGCTACGGAACTGGCCTTGCACAAAACGATCCAGGTACGCCGCAGAGTAGACGACCTCTTCCCACAGCCAATCTTGAGGAGGATGAGGAGGACGAGAACGTCAGCTTCGAGGCCGATTTCGATGAGGACTACGACCCACACAACGACATCAATCTTCACAAGCAAGAGATCGGTACGGTGCCGCGCGGTCCACGTCCTCCTGTGCCTTTGGATGTGAATGCTCATGCGAACGCAGTGCGCGGTGTACGCCAGCAACCATTGCTAATGAACGAGCAAACCGCCTCCGATAAGCTGGTAGTCAAAGACATGGGGCAGATGGAAGACCTGATGCCGAACAGGAATCGCAAAGCACAGGTCCCCCAGGTACCTCCGACGCCGCAACGCACGCCACGTATACAGCAGAGCGAGAGCCTCTGGATTTTGCCGCAGACGACTCTGCTCAACAGCCCCGATGAGGTTAAAATTCAGATGCTGGGCGACGATACGGATACGCTGGCAAAGACCATTCAGGAGACGTTGCGTAGCTTCCGCGTCGATGCCGAGGTCAAAAAAGAGGATATCAGCATCGGTCCCACCATTATTCGTCTCGGCATTCGCCCCACTGGTAAGCCTGAGATGAAGCCAGATGAGAAGACGGGCAAGTTCGTTCCTGTGCGTGATGCCGCTGGCAATATCGTCTACGAGACACGCACACGCGTCAGCCGTATCATGGCACTGCAAAACGATCTCGCACTCGTCCTCGAAGCCAAGACAATCCGTATGGAGGCACCCGTACCGGGACGCCCCTATGTCGGTGTCGAAATTCCAAACAAGAACAGTCGTCTCGTCACCTTGCGCGAAGTGCTAGAGAGCAAAGAGTATCAACCTGCGAAGGCCAAGTCGAAGCTTGCTATTGCGCTGGGCAAAGACGTTGCAGGCGTGGTACGTGTGGGAGACCTTGCACGTATGCCACACTTGCTGATTGCTGGCGCGACTGGGGCTGGTAAGAGCGTTATGATTAACGCGATTATTGCCAGCATCATCACACAGGCTACACCCGACGATGTGCGGCTGCTCATGGTTGACCCCAAGATGGTTGAGCTGAATATGTACAACGGCATTCCGCACCTGCTCTCGCCCGTTGTGACCGAGGTGGAGAAGGTGGTGTCGCTGCTCAAAAACGGTATCACGGAGATGGAGCGACGCTACCGTCTTTTCTCGCAGTTGGGAGTACGCAATCTTGATGGCTACCGCAAAATGCGCGCCGAACGCGGTGCGAAGGGTGATAACTCGCTCGCCAATCTCCCCGCGATTGTAATTATCATTGACGAACTGGCGGACCTGATGATGGCGGCACCCGAAGAGGTTGAGGGCATGATTTGCCGCCTCGCACAACTGGCGCGTGCGACAGGTATTCACCTTGTTGTCGCCACACAGCGACCATCCGTCGATGTCATTACGGGCTTGATTAAGGCCAACATTCCTACGCGTATCTCGTTCATGGTGAGTTCCGCTGTAGACTCGCGCACGATTATCGACATGGGTGGTGCCGAGCGATTGTTGGGACGTGGTGATATGCTCTACCTTCCCTCAGATGCTGGTAAGCCCGAACGCATTCAAGGCTCCTTCCTGGCAGACGAGGAGGCGGAACGGTTGGTGCAGTACTGGCGTGAGCAAGCCGTACAACATGCCATTGCCGCCAACGGTGGACAGCAGGTCGATGTTACTGAGGTGCAGACACAGGTAGAGCCGGGGTGGGAGTTAAAAGAGCAGGACTCAGAAGATTTCGAGTTAGATGATGAACTGCTCGATAAGGCCGAAGAGGTTGTACGCGAATACGAAAAAGCCTCCATCTCGCTACTGCAACGCCGCTTGAAAATCGGCTATTCACGCGCCGCACGTTTGATTGATCTGTTAGAGGAGCGTGGCATCATCGGACACTCTGAACAAGGTGGACGCGGCGGACGCGAAATTCTTGGCGGTGGCAGAGACGAAGGCCACAGCATGGCTGATGAGGTTGCTGATATCGTGGCAGAAGAAAAGGCCCGCGATGACTTCTTGAAGAAGCAAGCTGCCAATGGTAAGCCTACAATGCCTCAGCCACAAAAACCAGATGTTGACGACGATGACGAAGAATATCAACCTTTTTAAGATGGAGCAAGACGATATGCAACGACAGAAGATCGCAAGTGGCGTTCCCTACGAAGCCATCGTCGGCTATTCACGAGCGGTACGTGTCGGCAACATTGTGCATGTCGCTGGCACAACAGCCACGAACGAGCAGGGACAGGTTGTCGGCATTGGCGATCCCCACGCGCAGACAATCCAGATAATCAAGAACATCGAACGTGCATTAACACAAGTTGGCGCATCGCTCGACGACGTTGTACGTACCCGCATGTTCGTCGTCAACATCGCCGATTGGGAGAAAATCGGCACGGCACACGGCGAATTCTTCCGTGACATCCGCCCCGTGACAACGATGGTGCAGGTGAGCCGCCTCATTGACGAGAACATGCTGGTCGAAATCGAGGCCGAAGCGATTATATCCTAATGCTTCTACATGAACATGTAAAATTCAAAAATTCATGGACGCCCTGAAAACGCTAGCGTTTTCAGGGCGTCCATGAATTTTTGAATTTTACACAATCTCCATTGGTTGCGTTACCTGCATACTCATCTCTTGGATGGGGAGGGTGAAGAGGATACGCGCACCACCGTTGGGATTGTTCTCAGCCCATACTTTTCCGCCATGTGCCTCGATGATGGCACGCACTATTGCGAGGCCGAGACCACTGCCGCCTGTTACTGATTGACGCGCACTATCGGCGCGGTAGAAACGCTCGAAGACACGCGTCACCGACTCTGGTGGAATGCCCTCACCCGTGTCTGAGACAGAGACGAGGAGCGTATCGCCGTGTGGCACTGCGTCAATTGTTACACTACCTCCTGGTGGCGTGTGGCGAATGGCATTGGCACAGAGATTTGAGAAGACGCGTGTCAACATGTCGGCGTCGGCCTGGACGACGGGCATGATGAACGGGATGGTGTTACGCGGCTCTACGTCGGCACGCTCGAACTCTGGTGCCAGCACCGCTAACACCTCATCGACAAGAGCGGCAAGGCGTAACTCTTTGCGCTGCGGTTGTAGCGCACCCGCCTCGACCTTCGCCATCACATGCAAGTCTTTCACCAATCGACGTAGGCGTAGCGTCTCACGCACAATGATACGACCTGTTGCCTCGTAGTCCTCGCGGCTCTGCGTCACGCCATCGACCAGCGATTCGCCGAGACCAGCAATCGCGGTCAGCGGAGTTGCGAGGTCGTGAGTGATGCTCATAATCAGTTCGCGCCGCCATAGCTCCTGTTCTCGCAACTCTTCCACGTCGCGGCTCAACTGTGCCCCCATCTCGTTGAAGCTATGCTCCAATTCGCCAATTTCGCCGTAGGCATGAATATCCACGCGCGTATCATAGTTGCCCTCTGCTATAATGCGTGATGCGTCGGTCAGTTTTGCCAGAGGGCGTGTGATGGTACGCGAGAAAATGACTGCGATAATAGCCGCGAAAAGTGCAACGAACAGCGATGAGACAAGTACGGCTTGTCCTGCTAACTGTACAAACGGAGGCAGAGTATTCTGAGCCGAGTATAGCGGCAACATCACGAGCGCACCGACACGGAGCGGTGTTTGATCTTGATCATTCACAATGATGGGTTGCACGATGAAAGGACGTGACTGTAGCCCCAGCGTGCCACCACCTATTTCACCCGTTGTTGGCGTTCCCTGCTGTAGAGCTTGTACAATACCTGCGTGAATTTTTGTATAGCCATTGCTTGATGAGGCTTGTGCGTATCGTTCAATGGCACATACGAACTGTGCATTGGCGGGTAGGGGCGACTTACTACAAATTGGACGGCTAGGATAGAGTGGTTGAGCGAAAAGTCCGTATACCTCTACAATGTACTGTTCACTATTCTTGGTACATATGACGCCAGAGGCACCACAGGAAATTTGATGTGCAAAAGTTCCAGATGCAGCTTTACTAAGATCTCGCCCCGCGTGTATAGCTGTAAAATTTGGGTTATATTTACCTGCTATTGTTTGTGCATCGCTCTGCGCCAAATTTTGCAAATTTGACTGCTCATTAAAGCCATAGAAGTAGCTTATAGCACCAAAAACAGTCAATGCGAGCAGGGCTGTTGCCGATAATACAATCAGCACTGAGCCAAGCGCAAGCCGCCATCGAATACTTTGCCACCAGCGCATACGCATAGTTTTTTCCTCTATGATGACGGTATGCTGGTTGGGCGCGGCATAGGTGTTTTCACCTCAAAACGATAGCCAACACGCCAGACCGTCTTAATATAACGCTGTCCAGGTTCAAGCTCTACCTTCTTACGTAACGCGCTCATATGTACATCTATCGTATGACCATCGCCGAGATAGTCGTAGCCCCACACTCTGTTCATAAGTATTTCGCGCGTAAAGACGCGATCAGGTGACTTCGCCAGTAGTGCAAGCAAGTCAAACTCTGTAGGCGTCAATGCAATCTCTACGCCATTCACCTCGACGCGCCGTGCTGGTAGGTCGATGGTGAGACCGGGGAAACGCAATATCTCTTTGCTCTCGGCAGGTATTGGGTTGGGTGCGGCAGAGATAGTATCAGTTGGATTACTACGCCGCAAAATGGCACGCACGCGGCTTACCAGTTCACGCGGACTGAACGGCTTGACCAGATAATCGTCGGCACCGAGGTCGAGACCCGTAATGCGGTCTTCCTCGCTACTACGTGCGGTCAACATCAGAATCGGCGTCTTGGACCATGCGCGAATGCGTTTGCACACCTCGAAGCCGTCAATAGCGGGCAGCATAATGTCGAGAATCACAAGATCGGGTTTCTCACGCGCATGCAGTGCCAGACCGTCGGCACCATCTTTGGCGACTACAACGGTAAAGCCCTCGTTTTTCAGATAGAGATTTATCAGGTGAACAATCCCGTCTTCATCTTCAATCAACAAAATCTTTTGCGCCATGAACCTTACTCCTGGAAATCTTCTTGCATTTCATAGTAGCATATAGTATACGGGAAAATACAGCACCGAGTATGCCATTTTTATAGCTTTACATAAGTCTTGACACAATCTTGAGAATTATTCTACAAATTTTTGACCTTTGGGCAGTATCCTTTGAATGTGAGATACAAAGGTTAACACGATACACACTCTCTCTTCTCCTTCCGTTTCATAGAAGAAGGTCGGCATCATCCCCCGAGGATGCCGACCTTCTTCGTGTTCATCGTTCGTACACAATCAACGTTCATGTCTCACTCGCCGCCACTGGCGGCGAGTGAGACATGAACGTTGATTGTGTACTACAGCGGAATATTCCCATGCTTCTTGGGCGGGTTTGTGTCGCGCTTGTTCTTGAGCATTTCGAGTGCATTGATGAGCTTGGTGCGTGTGTGGCTTGGCTCGATGATTTCGTCGATGTAGCCACGACCAGCCGCGATATAGGGGTTGGCGAACTTCTCGGTATATTCGGCGATCAGTTCTTTGCGGCGTGAGTCGGGGTCGGCGGCCTTCTCGATTTCGTCTTTGAAGAGGATGTTGACGGCACCCTCTGGCCCCATCACGGCAATCTCGGCGGAGGGCCACGCGTAGTTAATATCGCCGCGTATATGCTTGCTACTCATCACGTCGTAGGCACCGCCATAGGCTTTGCGCGTAATCACGGTGATCTTGGGTACGGTGGCCTCACAGTAGGCGTAAAGCAGTTTCGCGCCGTGACGAATGATGCCATTATGCTCCTGGCTCACGCCGGGGAGAAAGCCGGGGACATCGACAAAGGTGATTATCGGAATGTTGAAGCAGTCGCAGAAGCGCACGAAACGTGCCGCCTTGTCCGAGGCGTTGATATCCAACACGCCAGCCAGTGAGCGTGGTTGCTGCGCGACCAGCCCAACCGAGCGACCATTGAGACGCGCGAAACCAACAAGAATGTTTTGCGCGAAATGCTCCTGCACCTCAAAGAACTCACCATCATCTACGACATACTTGAGAACGCTGATCATATCGTAGGGCTTGTTGGGATTATCGGGAATGATGCTATCGAGTGCTGCCTCCGCACGTTTTGGCGAGTCGGTGGGAGTGATGCGCGGAGGATCATCAACGTTGTTTGAGGGGAGATAGCTCATAAGCTGGCGCAACTGGCGAATACATTCAGGCTCCGAGGGACAGGCGAAGTGAGCGACGCCACTCTTGCTATTGTGAATCTCAGCACCGCCCAGTCCCTCGAAGGTCACATCTTCGTGCGTGACCGACTTCACGACGTTCGGACCCGTGACGAACATGTAGCTCGTCTCCTCGACCATGAAAATAAAATCGGTGATAGCGGGCGAATACACAGCACCACCCGCACATGGTCCCATAATCGCGGAAATCTGTGGTACGACGCCAGATGCCAGCGTGTTGCGTAAAAAAATGTCGGCATAGGCACCGAGACTGACGACGCCATCCTGAATACGCGCCCCACCAGAGTCGTTGAGGCCAATAACGGGGGCACCGTTCTTGATTGCAAGGTCCATCACCTTGCAAATCTTTTCCGCGTGCGCCTCCGAGAGTGAGCCGCCAAAGACGGTGAAGTCCTGCGAGAAGACGTAGACAAGGCGTCCGTCGATCTGCCCATAGCCGGTTACGACGCCATCGCCAGGAATTTTCTGCTCTCCCAGCCCGAAATCAGTTGAGCGGTGCGTGACAAACATATCTAGTTCGTTGAAACTCCCTGGATCGAGCAGCAGGTCGAGCCGCTCACGCGCGGTCAACTTGCCCTTTTTGTGCTGTTGCTCGATACGACGTTCGCCCCCGCCGAGCATCGCGGCTGCCTTCAATGTATGCAGTTCCGCGACCTTCTCCTGAGACGCGGTACTGTTGTTTGCAGATGTTTGTGAGCTACGCTGTTCACTTGTGGTCATTTTGAACTATTCTCCATGCAGATACGTATATAGCAATAGAAAGGTAAAGCTGAAAGCAGTATAGCACATCGCTAGCTGGAAGTCCTACCCTTTGACAGAATAGAAGCAAGTTCGTTATACTTATAGTGACGCTTGTCATGAAGATGCCATAAACGACGTAGCTTAGCGTGATAAAGCAAGCAAAGGACTGTAGATGCAAATTGAGTCCGCACAAAAATGTTGCTAATCTACGTACAATCGTTGCATTAAAAGTCTACTTACGTAGCGGTAAGTGCCAGACCCCATGCCCCTAAGCGAAACTACATGCTGTCCCCATCGGGATAGTCGCGCGTTTCCTGTCCAGAACGCCGAGGACGCACCCCGATGATAGTACGCCCTTGATCTTTTCCAATTGAGCCGTACACCTTCCTGCCCAGGCAGCATTCGGATTCTCACAATTCGATTCGAGCAGACCCATTTCCAAACTCTTTACATTCCACCATTTTTGTAGGGGGATTATCGCGTGAACATTGATACAGTGCGCTTTTCACACCTCTTAGAGGTAAACGAACTCAACGACTTGAACTACTTCCTCTCTCACACTGCCTTTGTGATTTCACATAAGAGCGAGAGCCTGGAGACATTACTCAGCGTGCTTTGGTACCTTCCTGTGAATAGCCCCATCATTATCGTTACCAACTGTCCAGAAGAGGAGTTACAAACCATCGAGCGCGGCCTACGAGAAGGGCTTGCGGAACATAGAGATACCTACCTCGTGCATCAAAAAGATGCACTCATCACCAGTCTGCTTCAGAATAGCGGTGTACACCAAATTCTTGGGTCTGACGGAAAAGTGGTCAATGGCAAGGGCGAAGGCATGTATATCGGCACCATGTGCGCGGCGCAATTGGGCTACGCGGAATGGGTGATTTACTATGACGCGGACAACTTCGTACCAAGCGCATTATTGGAATACACGGTAGCCATGAGCAAGCTGTTCATGGAGGCTCGTGCCGGTCAAGCCCCTGTACGTGATGTCGTGAGCAATGAGCGACATGTGCGCGAACGTGGCGTCCCCGACCTGCACGATATTCGCATCTGCTGGTCCTCGAAACCTGCATTGGGCAATGTCAATCAAGAGGTCAAACTGCTCGGTCGCTGTACCCGCGTCGTCTCGCCGCTGTTCACAACGCTACTAGCAGGTTGGTTCGGCATACGCGACTATCCCATCATATCCTCAAATGCGGGCGAACAGGGTATGACGATGGAGACCGCGAAGACTATGCGCTTCTCTTCTGGCTATTCCGTCGAGACATTCCAGTTTCTCGACCTGCTCTACCACGCCTCGCGCTGGCAAAACGAGCCTAAGAGCGTGACCTTCCAGCAGTACCAATCGAAGAGTCCGCACTTCCACGACAAAAAAGACGACGCGCACATCAAGAAGATGATCGCCGATAGCCTCGGTGCCTTCTTCCTGTTCGGTAAAGTTCTGCCGCGCAACGTCAAAAGGCAGCTACAAGAGGTGTGCCGTACACTCGATCTGGACCCGCGCACACCCGAAATCTATCCAGCGATTAGCACACTACCGCTGGAGCAATTCGGCTCGTTCGTGGACTATTACCGCCTCTTCCGCAAAGAGGTTCACACCGAGCCAGTACCAACACCAGCGTACACTCGCGTCCTACCCTACGGCGATGAGGAGGAAATTTCTTGCGTCTCATTGTAGTGCGTCACGGCGAGACGCTGTATAACACCGACCATCGCATTACAGGCCAGTCCGATATCGCGCTCAACTCGATTGGCGACCAACAGGCCTCCCTCGTAGGAACGCATCTAGCGAAGGAGACGATAGACGTTATCGTCTCCTCCGACCTACAACGTACCCGCGCCACAGCGCAAGCCATTGTGCATACGCGTGACATACCCATCTACGAAGACTCTGATCTGCGTGAAATAGCAATGGGCGAGTGGGAAGGCTTCACTATGGAGGAGATCGCAGAACGCTTTCCAGATACTCTGATGCCCTGGCGCACAAACGCCTTTAACTACGGTATCCCCAACGGAGGCGAGAATTTGCAACAGGTCAACGCACGTATCACGCGTGCGCTCACCCTTTGGCAGAGCGAGTATCCCGACAAAACCGTCGTCTGGGTCACACATGGCGGCTTCATCGGCCTCCTCATCTGTAACGTCCTCGACCTCGACATTCGGCGTCGCTGGCAGTTCCGCCACGACAACGCCTCCCTCACCGAAATCTGGCTCAAACCCGAACAAGCGATTCTAGCAATGCTGAATGAGACGGCGCATTTAGTGGGGATGCGGCATGTAGAGGGGGCGGAGGCGTAGCCTACTATCTCAAGGATAGAACATAGAGGGCCGGGCACACGTACCAATTGGTACATGTACCCTGCCCTCTATGTTCTATCCTTATCTTTTTTGCAGGTACCAGATGTATCGCATCTACCGCTCAATTCATTTAGCGAAATCCTGACGAGCCTTGTATACAAGCCGCTTCATTGAGCATTGCACAACAACCGGAAACGTTCTTCAATCCCAGCCCTCATGTCTAATCGCTCAGGGTGTGATGAATCAGACCCGTACATCGGTAGTTCAAGCCCCTAACGAGCGTAGTGGGGAGACGAAGAAAGAGAGTACGGGTCTGATTCATCACACCCTTGTCCCCATTGATCCCGTTTTGCTGCCATTGGGAACGTTCCTCAATCCTCTCCATCATTGCCTACCGCTCACAGGGCGTAATGAATGAAAGCCCCTACAGGTCGTCAATTCCTGCCATATTTACAGGATTGAACCATGTAGGGGCTTTCATTCATTACGCCCTCGCGCCCATTGATTCCGTTTTGCTTCTCTTGAACCTCTTCTCAACATTCATCAGCCAAGAAATTCTACAAATGAATGAATTGGTTGCGACCCTCTCTCGGCTTCCACTGTCCTTTTAGACTGCGTGCCATCGCTATCTTGCGCGGCATGGCCATCGAGTTTCAATTCCTCTCGGATTCCACTGCCCTTTTAGACTTTAAGGCAGTACTTTCATCATCTCTTGTGAAGCTTGTTTCAATTCCTCTCGGATTCCACTGCCCTTTTAGACATGAACACTTTGAGATAGGCCCTAACCCGGATGACGGTTTCAATTCCTCTCGGATTCCACTGCCCTTTTAGACTGCTACCCCTGTAGTATA
>CAXUGH010000037.1:0-4835 GCA_964250365.1 uncultured Ktedonobacteraceae bacterium | reverse complement strand
GTTTCAATTCCTCTCGGATTCCACTGCCCTTTTAGACTGCTACCCCTGTAGTATAGCACCAGAAGCCAGTTCACGCAAGCGTTTGCGAGAGGCTCCTTTTTTGGAGCATTTTTGGTCTCTGAAAATGCCTCATTTTTAGACCAAATTATCCTCAGCCCTCTTCAGAAGCCATGCGAGAGGCTACGCTCAACGCTCTCATCACTGAGCCTCTCGCGGCTGAGCTTAGACGACAAAGTAAACATGACAGCGGCTCTGCCCCTGTCCGTCGCTGTTGCCGCCTTATCATACCACCCATCACAAATACATATGCTATACTCTACAGAGAACATCGAATCTACCTTTTCATTGCCACCGAAAGGGAACCTTGTACAATGGCTATCATCACATCCAATACGACTACAGCCGAGACCCCTCAGAGCCGAGTCGCGGGCTGGCTGTCTCCCGATGAGTTTCAATTGATTGAGGCGGTTTGCGATACGCTGCTGCCATCGCTTGAACCACCTGTAGATAGTAGCGAAGAGGTCGCTGCGTATTATCGACGCAATGCCAGTGATTTGCATGTTGCGTTGTTGCTGGCGGAGACGCTGGCACATGAGAACGCAGAGACGCAGACCGAGTTTCGTCAATTGCTGGCATTGATGGCTAGTCCACTTGGGAGCATACTACTCATTGCCAATCCTAAGCCGTTCATCAATCTGCAACAGGAGCAGCGCGAAAAGTATTTGCTGGCAATGGCGAATAGTCCGATGGGGCAGTTGCGCCAGGGCTATCAGGCGTTGAAGCGGCTTGCACACTTTATTTTTTTCTCAGTCCCCAATCCAGAAGGTAGCAATCCGAACTGGGCTGTGCTGGACTACGACGCACCGACGCCTCCACCTACAACGCCTAAGACGATAAAGCCGTTAGCGATTACGGAGAATACGACGCTGGAATGTGATACGGTGGTGATTGGCTCTGGTGCAGGTGGCGGCGTGGTCGCAGGCGAGCTAGCGATGGCTGGCAAGAGCGTGGTGGTGCTGGAAAAGGGGGGCTACAATAGCGAGTCGGACTTCACCTATCAAGAGGCACAGGCGACGCCCGAATTGTATCTCAAGCGCGGCCTGCTCTCGACAAAAGACCTGAGCATGTTTATTCTCGCGGGTAGCACGCTCGGCGGCGGCACAGTCGTCAACTGGAACACCTCGTTTCGCACACCCGACGATGTACTGGAAGAGTGGGCCAGAGTCTCTGGCCTGAGCGATTTCACGAATCCAGCCCTACAAGAGAGTTTCGCAGCGGTTGAGCGACGCATGCAAGTCAACACCGACAACAGTCAGCACAACCGTCAGAATCAATTGCTGTTCGACGGCAGCAAGGCGCTTGGCTATCATGCAGGTGTGATACGACGCAACGTCGTTAATTGCGAACAACGCTGTGGTGCCTGTGGCTTTGGCTGTCGCTACGAGAGCAAGCAATCGACCACGAAGACGTATCTACAGGATGCCTACGACAAGGGGGCGCGTATCGTCGTGCGCTGTAGCGTTGATAAAGTGCTGATCGAGGATGGTAAGGCGGTAGGAGTCGAGGCCAAAGCGACCGATAGCGAGAGCGGCGCGACGTACAAAGTGACGGTACGTGCGAAAGTCGTGGTACTGGCGGCTGGCACCATCAACTCTCCTGCGGTACTGCTACGCTCAGAGGTCGAGAACAAGCATATCGGGCAGCATTTGAAATTGCATCCTGTCTCGACGGTAACGGGTGTTTATCCAGAGAAGGTGTATGCGTGGAAGGGCGTGCTGCAATCGGCGTATAACGACGAGTTCGCACACCTGCACGATAACTACGGCTACAAACTAGAGTCGGCACCCGCGCATCCCGGCCTGATTGGTCTAACTAGTCCGTGGTACGGTGCGCGTGCGTACCGCAAGTCGATGCTGGACGCGCCTTACCTCAGCACGATCATCGTGTTGACGCGCGACAAGGGCGAAGGTAGCGTGACGACAGACCGCGACGGTGAGCCAGTGGTGAGCTATGTCACCTCGACGTATGACCGTCAACATCTGCTACACGGCTTGCGTACTGCGGCACGCGTACATTTCGCCGCTGGCGCGGGGTCTATTCTCTCGCTACAAAACAAGCAGAACCGTGTAGACCGTTTCGAGGATGGCACCGTGAGTATGCGCGACCTGAGCGACTTCGATGCTCGCCTGGAACGCTACGGCATGGGACCCAACCGCATGATGATGTTTTCCGCGCACCAGATGGGCACATGCCGCATGGGGTCCGACGCCAAGAACGCCGTTACCGACGGTAACGGCGAAGTCTATGGCGTCAAAAACCTCTTCGTCTGCGATGGCAGCGTCTTCCCAGCGGCAAGCGGAGTCAATCCGATGTTGTCAATCATGGGATTGGCGCATAGGTCGGCGCAGTATATAAAGAGCGTATTATAAAGAAGATGGGCAAAATAATCCGCGCACACAATTGTGTGCGCGGATTATTTTGCCCATCTTCTTTATCGACCCATACATCGTTCGATGGTAAATATATTCATCTAAAATGACATTCGACTTTTATGCCAATTGTGACAAATTACCTTGAAACTGCCCCATTCGCATGCTATAGTAGCAAGGGTGCAAGAGCAAGAACGTAGATTGCTCATTGTGGAATAAGACATGTTCTTGATGATTGTGTATAGATACTAGTATAAGGAGTCATTTTATGCCACGCGTTCCTGTAGATGGCTCTTCTAATGAGTCAATCGTCTATCCAATTGAGCATATGCGTCAAACCGCAGCCAAGATTTTAGCGAAGGCCAGTTATGCTCAAGAGCAACATGATACGACCTGGACACAAATTCAGTCCTATGTGCAAAACAATTTTGAACCGGACATGCAAGAGACGGTAATGAATCTCTTACAGCCCTATGCTGCTCGCCTCCGCGCTGCTTATGATTGGCAAATGAATCTGGCCTCTTCGCTCTTTGCAGCCGTTGATCTTATGGAAAACGCTGATAACGATGTTGCTCAATCCTTTACTCCCATTGCTCACGGCTTTGGTCGAGACATTGGTCCTCAATAACGCTATGAAATTTTGTCGTTATATTGGAGAAAGAGAGAAAGATACGGCATGAGTTTTGAAGAGATCAAAGCCGAGATAGAGGCGGTGGTCATTCAGCCATTGCTCGATTTTCGTGGCAAGACATCGCCGCTCAATCACATTCACAACGAGAACACTCAGGATTTTTCAAATATTATGTCCGGGCTATTAACGGGTTCTGATGGCGAGACCGCGTTTCAGGGCGATGGCTCTATGGCACTGGCTGATCTGGTAGGCAACTATATTCGCACGGAGCAAAGTATCACGGGAAGTGGTACTGATTTCGTAGGCCACTTGTTAGAAGCAGCGCAAGATAGTGAGAGAACGGCACATCAGCTTCAGCAGCAGTTGGATACCATTGCTACACAACAGGACCACACAGTGCAGGATGCCTCCGCAATTGCGCTAGGGCTAGATGCAGGAGCAGTGGCACAGGGCGGTATCGATCTTCCCTGGGATGCCGTAGCGGCAGGAGCAACCTTAATCGCAATGGGAATTGCGGCGACACACAATGCTGATCAAGAGAAAAGCCAGCAAGCGCAAATGGCAAAGTATACCGCTATTGTTGAGTGGTCCAAAGAAATGAATGGTATAGCCAACGAACCATTAACGCAACTACCACCTTCTCCAACGAATGCCAATGGCGATTCAAGCGGATTTTTGAAGTTGATAGGACTTGGA
Source organism: uncultured Ktedonobacteraceae bacterium (assembly GCA_964250365.1). Taxonomy (GTDB): domain Bacteria; phylum Chloroflexota; class Ktedonobacteria; order Ktedonobacterales; family Ktedonobacteraceae; genus JBBQVS01. The sequence continues at coordinate 1,079 of CAXUGH010000037.1, read as the reverse complement.
ATATTGCTTGCTACTATGGATGGCAATACTCATGAAACATTCCCAAATACGATGCCAGAGAATCTTGAAGAAGAGCAGGCATTAGCAAAAGAGTTAGGCGTTACACCTGTACAAGTTGGACAGCCAGGCTTCGACAAGATAATCAATGAAGGTGATATCAAATGGGTTGTGACAGTAGATGGAGAACTTTGGATTATTCCGCATACTGTCGGTAATGACGAGATAAAGCACTCAATCATAACTAACGGAGGAGATGTTATTGCTGCTGGCGATGCTAACATTGCTGGATCAAATGGGCAGTACATTGGTATTGACATCTCGAATAATAGTGGGCATTATTTACCAAGTGAGGAAAGTTTAGAAATTGCTAAGAAGATTTTCGAGTCCTATGGGATTAAGTTTCCATAATCAGGAGTTTTTCAATTAAGGAGTGTGTGTTCATGACTCAAACTCAATCGCAGGAACTCTTAAACAGCCTACGACACGAACCACCTACATACATCGAGGAGTGGCTCAAGCGTGTATGGTCAGGACAAGAATCTGTTCCCGAATCGTTTAACTGGTTAGGACTTGCCGAGAGTGCAGCTACATATGCTCGCTCACAGAAAGATGTAGAGTGGGCGAAGGTAGCGATTCTGGTCTATGAGTGGCTCGCAAACGGCAACCGTCTTGCGAGTCTTAACAGATATATAAACTCTGCTATGATGCTAAGAGCCTCTATGATTGACAAAAAAGGTGCTGTTCCGGGCGATTTTGTCCTCGACATGAATCAAATTGTTCATTGGTTCTATGAGAGCTTGCCGTTCTCTTATGAGGAGGCTGAGCGAAAAGCTTCTGTTTGGAGGACCTTAGATATACAAGAGATACAAGCATTGCGTGGCATTAAAAACCGTATGCGAATTCTTGTTGAATTAGTCAAAAGTGGTCGATTACAACCCGATCAAGAATTGAGTTCGTGGCTCTCTTTGAGAGATAAGCTACCTTAGAGAATAGGTGCGTTGACAATATAGAAGAGGGGGGGGGGGGGGGGGGGGGGCGGGGGGGGGGGGCGGGGCGGGCGGCGCCGGGGGGGGGTGGGG
>CAXUGH010000036.1:0-25438 GCA_964250365.1 uncultured Ktedonobacteraceae bacterium | reverse complement strand
GTTATCTCCCCCGAATTATGCGCTCGATGTCGCGTTTCGCATCGCGCTCTGCCAGAGCCTCGCGTTTGTCGTACAATTTCTTACCGCGACAGAGGCCAAGCTCTATCTTTGCCTTTCCGCCTTTGAGGTAGAGTTTCAGTGGAACGAGCGTCAAGCCCTTTGTCTCGACTCGTGCGAGTAACTGATGAATTTCTTTTCTATGCAGCAAAAGCTTACGGTTGCGCGTTGGTTCATGATTATAGCGATTGCCCTGCTCATAGGTTGCGATATGCGCGTTCTCTAACCATATCTCGCCTTTACGTGCCATCGCGTATGAACCGCGCAGGTTCACCTTACCGTCACGAATCGACTTGATTTCGGTTCCCATCAGCGAGATACCGACCTCCAGTGTGCGCTCAACAAAGTAGTCGTGATACGCTTGTCTATTGACGGTGATAACCTTAATCGCAGCATCTTTATTTGTGTTGTCTGTATGTTTCTGTTCTGTTTTCGTCGCTGCCGACTTTGCCATAAAAAACTCCTTACAACCTTGCATTTATACGAGGTTGCCTTATGATTATATTATACGATAATTCTTATCCAAACAGAACAGCGTCGAGGCAAGAAATTACCCCATGCGCTGGAAATTGGCGTCATACCTTATGGAGCGATGCTTATGAAGAGTGCATCGGTTTGTTTTAGTCTGCTCTCTCCACAAAGATTTGTTGCTATAGAAAGGCACTGAAATGTTCTATCGTCTTGGCAAGATAGCCACCCGCTTTCGCTGGTTGATTGTGGGCTTGTGGATGGTCGCGGTTGCCGTTGCGCTCCCTTTTGCTCCACAGGCCAGTCAGGTGTTGCAATCGGGCGGGTTCATCAGTCCTGATGCAGAGTCGCAGCGTGCCATTGATCTATTGACGCAAAAACTTCACCTCGATCAGACAATCGTGCAGGTTATTTTTACCAGCAAGGTTTATACCGCCGATGACCCACGTTTTATAGCAGAGTCACAACAGGCTCTAGCACAAGTAAAGAACTGGTCGCAAGTTTCACAAATCGTATCCTTCACAGATAACCCACGTCAGATATCGCTAGACCGTCGCGCCGCCTATACAAACGTGTTACTTAGACCCGATCCTGATACGGCAGCAAAACTGTTGCCGCAATTGAACCAGAAACTGCAAAAAGTCCCCGACCTGCAATACAGCGTGGGTGGTGGTCCCGTCTTCTATGAGGATATTCAGTCTGTGAGTGAGGATGACCTGCGACGTGCCGAACTGCTTGCGTTTCCGTTTGCTATAATCGCGCTGCTATTCGTCTTCCGTTCAGTGATTGCGGCGGTGCTACCTGCATTTGTCGGTGGTTTCGCCGTTGTTGTTGCGCTCGCGCTCATCTTTGGTCTGGGTCATCTTACGCCGCTATCTATCTTTGTGCTGAACATCACTACTCTATTCGGGTTAGGACTAGGTGTAGACTACTCGCTCTTTATGGTGAGCCGTTTCCGTGAAGAGATTGCACATGGGCGTAGTATCGAGGAGGCGGTGACGCTCACTGTTGCGACTGCTGGACGCGCCGTTGCCTTCTCCGGTCTCACCGTGTCCATCGGTCTCTTAGGACTGGTCTTTTTCCATATCAACATGCTGCATTCGGTTGGTCTTGGTGGTATGCTCGTCGTGCTACTCGCCGTGCTAGCTGCGTTGACGCTACTCCCAGCCCTGCTCTCAATCATCGGATTGAACGTCAATCGCTGGCCCGTGCGCTTGCCACGACTCCGTAAAACCGCTTCAGCTACAACTGGTAATGGTGTTGTTGCTCCGCATCGTGGCTTCTGGTACCGTCTGTCGCATTTTGTGATGCGCTATCCCGTGCGTGTATTCGTTCCCGTTTTACTCATCCTCATCAGCTTTGGTCTGCCATTCCTGGGCGTGCATTTCTCGGCACCTGACGCTTCTATCCTACCAAAAGATGTCCCTTCCCGTCAGGCGTATGACTTATTGGCAACACGTTTCAATAATCGTGAGACGACGCCTATTCTGATGGCGGTACAGACACAAGGCGACGTGATGACGCCACAGAACATCAGCAACCTATACTATTATATGCAACGCATTCAGGCAGACCCGGATGTTGCACGCGTCGATAGCATTGTCAGTGCCGACCCACGCTATACACTTGAACAATACCAACTGCTCTACACTCATCCGCAGTTGATCGCAGACCCCTACATCGCGGCGTTGGTGAAATCGTCCGTAGCTGGCAACACAACCTTCGTGCAGGTTATCAGCAAGTATGGTATGCTCGACCCGCACTCGCAGACGTTGGTGCAAACCATTCGCAACACAAAGCCAGGAAACGGTATTACCACGCTTGTTGATGGTGGTACGGCTGGCGACATGGATTACGTCAGTTCGCTTTACAGTGATTTTCCCTATGCAATTCTGGTAATCGCGCTAACAACATATATCGCGTTGCTGTTCTTGTTCCGCTCGGTGGTATTGCCACTCAAAGCAATCATCATGAACACATTGTCTATTGCAGCATGTTATGGTGCGTTGGTAGTCATATTCCAGAACGGCTTCTTGCATCAATTGCTCAACTTCACCCCATTGGGCTTCGTGGAGGCTTCGAGTCCCATTCTCTTGTTCTGCACCATCTTTGGCCTCTCGATGGACTACGAGGTCTTTCTCCTCTCGCGTGTGCAGGAGGCGTTCTGGCAGACGGGCAACAACACCCGTGCTGTCGCGCTCGGCCTACAACGCAGTGGTGGCATTATCACGAGTGCAGCAGTAATTGTGATCGTGGTCAGCTCCTGTTTCGTTAGCGCGAACATGATTATCGTCAAGGCACTCGGTCTAGGCATGGCGCTCGCGGTCCTGATTGACGCTACGCTTGTACGTGGCCTATTGGTACCTGCAACGATGCGTCTCCTCGGCGACCTGAACTGGTGGCTCCCTTTTGTTGGCGTACAGCGACATCCGCCCACACTTGCTGAATACATGGTGACGGAGGAGTCGGCACCCGAAGACGATGCTTTTCCTGAAGCAACGAAAACAAATGCGGGCGTTGGAGGCCAGTAATGAGTAGAAAAGGCATAAATATAAAGATGTTACGTGCATATAAAAAAACACTTATAGGATGTTTGCTCCTATGTGTACTGTTTTTTCTAGCATCATGCGGTTTTCCTGGCATCGTCTCCACAACAGCACAGTTGCCAACTCTTAGTAAAACAGCAACATCTGTTGTCCTACCGCCTGTGCGTTTTCCACAGGATGAGGCCGCGCACAATGACCTGACCGAATGGTGGTATTACACTGGACACATGCATGCTACCGATGCCAACGGGAAGGCGCATAGCTATGGCTTTGAGCTGGTCATTTTTCAGGCGTTACGCAATGGCTTTCCACCCGTCTACGCCGCGCACTTCGCCATTAGTGATGTAACGCGTGGCGAATTCCACTACGACCAGCGGCGCATTATCAATCCAGATGCCTATATTCCCAACGGCAACTCTACAAAAGGCATTGACGAACAGGTTGGCGATTGGACGATTCAGGGATTGAACGGACTCGACCATATCTCGGCGACAATGGCGAACTACGCAATACATCTCGACCTGCACAGCCTCAAACCCGCCACGCTCCACAATGGAAATGGCCTCATCACCTATGGCCCAGGTGGTTTTTCGTACTACTACTCGCGTACACGTATGGCTGTCTCTGGCACGTTGATCGACCACAATCAGTCAAAGGTGGTGACGGGTGAGGCGTGGATGGATCATCAATGGGGCAATTTTCTCTCGCTCGGCAACGGTGGCTGGGATTGGTATAGTCTGCAATTGAGTGACAACACCGAGATGATGATTTACTTTATTCACAATGCATCCGGTACGACCACATCAACCTACGTAAGCTATGTTGATGCCCAGGGAAAAGAGCATCTTATTCCTTCATCTTCTCTACACTCAACCGCACTAAATCATTGGCAGAGCTTTGTCACGAAGGCGAACTACCCTTCTGGCTGGCAGCTCACTATTCGCGATCCGCAGCTTAACGTCGCACTCACGATTACGCCACAACTGAAAGACCAGGAACTGGTCGTCTATCAGTCAACGGGCAACAGCTATTGGGAAGGCGCGGTAAATATTCAGGGACAGAGCAACGGCAAAGCAATTCAAGGGCAAGGATATATCGAACTCACAGGTTATACTCACGCGTAACCTGTGAGTTCGATATATCCTTGCCCTCAGATGCGCCGATAACGCTATGTCCAATTATTTGTATTCGCTCGTTCTCCACAACGAGACGGTGTTGTCTCCATACTAACCTCTTAGAGAAGACAAACAGAAGACGCCTGCTATTACACTCCTCAGATAGCCAAAAAGTACTAATTCGTAGTGCGTGACATTTCAATCACGACAGGCATAAATGTCTTGTAGAAGGTTATTGACATCCACAGAAAAGAAATATACTATACTATTGTCATGAGAAACCGGTATCCCGATAAATCTTTTTTATGTTCATACGAGTGCATATGAAAGGAAGAGATATGTACGTAGCAATCTATATACTAGAACTAGGTTTGTTAGAGGAGCAGAACTCAGCGAAAATTTGTTGACGAACCTGCACAATGATGTGGTATACTTCCTTGCAACGTCTAAATTGAAACTTTTGTATGTTAATTTGTACTTAAAAACATACTCTTTGAGAAAACATTGTACATACATGTACAAAAAATATACAAAAATTTATTTTCTAATACTTTTGAAGGCGTAGACGTATAGACCAGGGGAACTATTAGCGCATGAGAGAAGTAGAGACAAACGTGCTGCCGAGTTCAGAGGATAGGCTTCATTCAACTGAAGAATTTGCCATTGTGGAACGTGTGGCTCGTATTAGTTCTAGCGTGTACGGTGCAAAACCCGACTATACTCGTCTGGCAACTGAGTTAGAGCAGGCAATTTCCTTTGATGTGTTTGGCATTATTCTGCTGCAACATGATCGTAAGGCGGTTCGAGTGACGATTTGCCAGCGCGATAACAGTCTTTCGGAGAATTTCCAGGGACTATGGGTGCCGCACTATTCTCAACATCCTTTTGCCGACTCGATGCTAGAGCAGTTGCTTGATAGCAGTACATTAATTGTAAAAGAATACCCTCATGGTCTCGATGGTCCGCCCGCTACTACTGGTGACGCACTCAGTAAATATCCTCATGTGCGCTCAACGTGCATTGTTCCCTTACGAACAAAAGAGCGAGTATTGGGATCGCTTGAACTTGGTAGTACCTTGCCTGAAACCTATACAAAGCCAAGAGTACAGCGCGTAATTAGTGCGGTTGCTCAAGTACTTGCAACAGCTATTGAGCGTACACAACTTGAGGGTAGCGCGGAAATTCAAAATCGGCAACGACAGGCATTAAAAGATGTCTCACGCGCCCTCACCTCAAAAATGGACCTGGGAAGCATTCTTGCTCATATAACCGACGGTGTTGCGAAAGCACTGAATGTGGCCTCAGCCATTGTGACGCTCAATTCGCGCAGTTCTCGTCTACATCTGGATGCTCAAACTGGCTTGAATGCAACAGTTTTGAATGAGGTTGTGCAGAGCGAGGCTGCATTGACTGATCAATGTATTCTTGGTAGTACGTTGCGCCACAGGCAATCCTATATTTCTAACGACATCGAGCATGATGAGCAATTTCCAGCTAGTCACGCCTTGTCAACCGCCCTTGCTCTACGTTCGATTCTTACCTATCCCCTGCTCATTGATAATGTTGTATACGGTGTGTTGCTACTTGGCTCACAGGAGCCAGGAGGATTCACGCCGCTCAAAGCTGATATCGTCGCCCTCTTCGCTACTCAAGCAACGATTGCAATACATAACGGTCTGTTACTAGAGGCGGCACGCCAGCGACGCCGTTTTCAGGATACGATTGAGCAGTTGGATCGTACATTCTCTTTCCATCCGACTTCTCTGCAAGATGAATATGCACTTCTCGCTCATGTACGCGAGGAGGCTCAACGTACCTTCGGCGTGAGCCTGAGCAGTATTCTACGCTTAATAAGCGACAATCTGCTTACGGATAACGAACCGTCTGTACAAACCTATAACAATCAGCAAAATGAAGATACAAGCAATTCTTCTCCTGCACAAGAGATACAACGGAAAGACTTGCTTTTCCTTTTGAGCAATGGTATCTCTAGCACCAATAGCGAGGAGCGAGAATCTTTGGCGCGAGATGCTCTGTCTCATCTTACACAAACTACTGAAGCCGCCCTCGCCCGTACCGGTGTAGTAAGCGAACTCAGCAAATTGCTGATTCAACTACAACAACCACCAAACAGCATCAAGGATGCATGGTTCGTGACTGATGTAGATGGCATATGTTTGTATATGAATCCAGTTGCCGAATTGTTTTGCGGTTCGCACTTTATAGATAATGAGCATATGCCTATTCTGGATATTTTTGCTAGCGTGTTGCTGCGTATCCGCAACCGGAAAGAGGTGCAACGCTATCTACAGGACTTGACCTCTAACAATCGTTATAGACAAACTCTACGCTTCACTGTGGCATTAGAAACGCTCGAAGAGCTATCGGGGAGTGCCGAACTACAGGATAGAGTTGTCGAGAAGAACGTAACTCCTAAAAATGACAACTACGAGCAAGGGCGAAGCAATGCTCTGCTTCGCACTATGTTGCGCGAGAACGCTCCGTCCGACACTCATTATCAGTGTATCAGTCATGCTTTGCATGATTCGCAGGGACACATTACCGCCTATGCGCTACAAATTTGTGATATCACTACGCAAGTGCGCGACGAAAAAAACAAGTCCGCTCTTCTCTCATCTGTATCGCACGATCTTCGCACACCGTTGACCACGATCAAAGCCGCCGTCACGGGCTTGTTGCAGAAAGACATTCCCTGGGATGAACAGATGAGACAGGAAATGTTAGAAGATATAGATGTCGAAACCGACCATTTAACTGTGTTGGTCAACTCGCTTGTGGAAATGTCGCGTATAGAAATGGGCGCGTTACTGCTCGAAAAAGAGTGGTGCGACATTGTTGAAGTTATCAATGAAGTACTTGCGAGAACAAAACGTGTGTTGGGAGAGCGCAAAGTACAACTTCATGCACTTGCCGAACTGCCACTTCTCTACATTGATCGTGTGCAAATTGGACGTGTCCTGTATAATCTCATTGAAAATGCAGCAAGATATAGTTCTGAGCAATCAGAAGTGACTATAGATGTCGATATTGTTTCTGAAGGGGCAATTCCGACAATGGCGCGTATTTCTCTTCTTGACGAAGGGCGAGGTATTCCGCAGCATGAACATGAGCGCATCTTTAAGGCATTTTATGGCTTGCACTCGCATGGAAGTGGACTTGGATTAGCTATCTGTAAGGGCATCATTGAAGCTCATCAGGGGCAGATCTGGGTTGAGAATGCTGAAAAAGGCTCGTGTTTTATTTTTACGTTACCAGTAGAAGCGTCTTTAACGAGGTAGTAGATGTCAAATGAAAAAATAATGCCGCGAAAGGGAGAAGTTTTGGCAAAAGCGAATGGCAAACGCATTCTTGTTGTCGACGACGAACCTCCTATTCAACGAATACTTCGTCGTAACCTTATGGTGAATGGCTACGAAGTTTTGGTTGCGGAAGATGGCAAGCAAGCGGTGGAGATAGCTCTACATCAACAGCCAGACCTTATTCTTCTCGACCTCTGTCTTCCTGGCGACCTTGATGGGTTGGATGTGTGTAAGCAAATCCGCAACGCCATGTATAAAACGCCAATTATTGTGCTTTCTGCTGTTACCGAGGAAAAACAAAAAGTGCGTGCTCTGGATATGGGTGCAGATGATTACTTGACGAAACCATTTAGCAATGAAGAACTGCAAGCTCGTGTGCGCGCCTGTCTCCGCCGTGTCTCGGCTGACTCGCTTATAGACGAACGTAACATCGAAGTATTGAGTAGTGAAGATGGACATATCTCTATGAATATTGTGCGCCGACAGGTTCTCGTTGGCGGACAAGAAGTGCGCTTGACGCCGACAGAGTTTGAATTATTACATCAACTGCTATTATATGCGGGAAGAGTACTTACTCATCGTTCTTTATTACAAGCTGTTTGGGGACCAGAGTACGGTGAAGAGGCGGATTATCTGCGTGTCTATGTGAGACAACTCAGGTTAAAGGTCGAGGTAGACCCCTCACGGCCTAAGTATATTCTTACTGAGGCCGGTGTCGGATACGTCTTTCGTTCACCTGTCGAACTTTCGGCAGTATAAAGAAATTTTAACGCGTTTTTATAGGCATTCGTGGACTTTTGAAGTACACTATAGAAGTGTAGCGACATACATATATTGACAATGTTAGGATATTGTATTATTTTCTGTTGAGTATCTTACAAGCTAACCTCTCCTGGGGAAAAGTTATGAGCAGAAAGTAACGAGGAGAAGTAGAGTGTATGAAGACAGCAGCCTATTTTTGTAAATTTGTCGGAAAAAGGAACTGATAACATGGAGTCACAAGACCGTAGTATCATGGACGGAGACCTGCAAACGTTAGGTCTTCAATCCATCTTAAAGATGCTTGCCCTCAGTGGTAAGACGGGCAAACTACTTGTCTATTCAGGACCTGAAACGCTTTCCGTCAACTTGCGGCGTGGGCAAATTCTCTCGCTTCATGAAGAAGGCACCGTTCAACCTGATATTTTGAGCATGCTTTGTCTGCTTGGAAAGCTGAAGCCGCAGAACGCACAAGCAATTTATGAGTTATCGCAACGAGACCCACAGATTGCTCTCTCGATGCTCGTTGAACGCGGCTGGATGAGTCCAGCAGAGATGCAACAACGACTGGAATTTGCTGTAACGCAAGCCATTAGCCATGCTCTACGATGGGTCAATGGTCGCTTTGCGTTTCATCGGCTGCTGCCTATAGATAGTTCGATGCGTCCATTAGATGTTGACTCTGTGCTACTAGAGGCACTACGACAGGCCGATGAGTGGGAAGAGGTCGTCGCCGAAGGTGTCAACTATCTCACACGTACTACTATAGCGCGTTGGCAACCTGAAGTGTCCAAAGATGTGCAGAGCCTCGGCTTGACGCACGAAGAGGTTTCTGTCCTGTGCCTCTCAAATGGTGAGATTCCTCTGCAAGCAGCGGCACAAGTACTCATGATACCAGAGGCACGAGTTGCACGCGCCCTTGCTCGTCTTATCGAATTAAACTTGATAGAAGTTGTAAACACCACCTTAGAGACCGAGTTACAGAGCGATCTCTCTAACATTATCATCAAATGTCAACATACGCTCGCGCATCAAAAACAATCTCCAACGCCAGAGCAGCATCTACTGGGACTTATCAAAACTCTCTCTGATTGTATCAATGGTTTACTTATTCATCATGGAAAATATGCTAGAATGCTACGTGGGCGTGGGCAAGTCCCTAATGCAGAAGTGATGCGCTACCTTGAACGACGTTTTGCACCACCGTTACAGAATTTAGCGCAACAACGGTATCCCATTCTGGAGACGGCAAACTTTGTCGATGGACAATTGGATTGCGAAGAAATTCTTGCCCTCAACAAACTGGTGCGTGGTGAGCAATTGGAAGAATTTTACTGGGAGGCGGTGCAGGGGCTAGCAGCATTTCTACGCATGGTCTTTGATTTGTTGTTGCGCGACGAAGTGGGGAATTCGCATACGGGGCGTCAATTAAATGTCGCGTGGAAAATTTTCCTTTCCGAGATTGACCAGGAAATACAACATTATCAAACGTACCGTGCCTATCGTAATGCTCAAGCATCGCGGGGGCGTGAGGTAACTCAACAACCCCCTATGGGCATTCTTCCACGTATGAACAATTCGCCAAGGGATGATATGATAGGGCAGGAAGGTAATGCTTCCTGGTCATTTGATACAAGGAGGTCAATCTAAATATGGCAGAACCAACAGTACTTGTGGTTGATGATAGCCCAACGGTACGCAAAATTGTCCAGATGACTTTGCAGCGAGAACATATTCGGGTGATTACAGCCGGTGATGGCCTCAGTGCCCTTACCTCCGTTGCGGATGAAATGCCTGCTGTGATTCTGCTTGATATTCAACTTCCGCGCATGGATGGGTACCATATTTGCCAGATAATACGAAAAAACTTGCAGTTTCGGCAGATTCCAATTATTATGCTAAGTGGGAAGGACGGATTGTTCGATAAGATGCGTGGTCGCCTTGCCGGTTCGACTGAATATCTCACAAAACCCTTTGACTCAGTAGAACTGGTACAGACGGTGAAAAAGCATCTTGCGAACTGGGAAGAGCGTCGAGCCGAGCATATGCCTGTGCAACAGGAAGGTATACGCCACCGCTTACGCTACCGAGGCTAGGTATGTCCAAATTCTCTATAGATATGTGTCTACATAGAGAACATCACCAGGAAGATAGCCCACCTTTCCCATCTCTCTGGTGTGTCACAACAGGAAAGGTATAATGGGATGTCGGGGCAGAAGATACTCGTCGTAGACGACAGTTGGACGGAATTAACCATGATTGTTACACCTCTACGCAATAGCGGATTCGAGGTGATTACAGCAGTCGATGGTGATGAGGCTGTGGAGAAAGTTTTCAAAGAACGTCCGAATTGCATTGTGTTGGATGTTGTTCTACCTAAGCAGAATGGTTTCCAACTGTGTCGTAAGCTAAAAAATTACGAAGCAAGTAAACATATTCCAATAATTTTATTGACAAGCAAAAGCACTCCGCTCGACCGCTCTTGGGGCCTGAGACAAGGTGCCGATCTCTATATGACAAAACCATTCAATACAGATGAATTAGTTGCGAATGTACGAAGTCTCGTGTAAACGTTTGTTTGAAACTTTCGATGGGTGCTATGCTACGACCTCTTCATTGAGGAGTGGGTCGTAGTGTACCATTTTTGCTGTCTATGGTATGTCTGACGAAAAGATACATTTCCTATCTTTTTGTATCTCCTCCCCTACACATGTTATCGGGGGTACTTTTGGGCTATAGGGCAGCTAGGAGTTTTTAGGATGAAAGACTTGGAAAGCACTCAAGAGAATTCAAGATTTGCTCTTGCTGCAAGTCAACAACAGCGAATCCTGGCTGCAACTGCACAACTGCAGCGTATGCAGAGTGGTCAACTCGGCGAGAATGACTCTGTAGAGCAAGTGCTTGGGGCTATCGGCGAGCAGTATTTGGTTTTCTCGCTGAACAACCGCGAATTTGCAGTAAAAGCAGAGGCAATACAAGGAGTCGAACGACTTATGTATATCACTCCTGTCCCAAATGTAGTATCATGGGTGCAAGGTGTGGTAAACTTGCGAGGTGCTATTGCTTCGGTGGTAAACTTCAGGTCCTTCTTAGGGCTAGAGCAAATTCCTGCCGATGCACGTACACGTCTGCTATCAATGCAGGTGAACGAAATGGTGATTTGTCTGACGGTAGATAGCGTAAGCGACATGTTACAGATTCCTCTCGCTTCTGTTATGAGTGGAAGTGTACAACCAACGTCGATTCCACAGTGGATGGCTCCTTATGCCTCAACCTATGCGGTGGTTGGTAATCGTATCATAGTGTTACTGGATGTAACGCGCCTCCTCTTCTCGGATAAAATGCAACACTATTCACAGTGAGGAGGGCATGTTGAAGAAAACATATTTGACTTATTGTAGATTTCTCTTTTTAATTAGGAGGTCTGGCGAATGAACCCTGACCGCAATAAGAGTGGCATGTCCGTAAATGCACTCTTGCTCACAGGTATGGCAGCTTCTGTTGGAATTCCTGTTCTTCTTTTCGCAGTGCTTGGTATTGTGTTTGCGAACGTGCCATCTAAACCTATGTCTCTAGGGCTGGCAATAATTGTTTGTGCCCTGGCGTCACTACTTCTCGTATTTACTGTCTATTATTTCATGCAACGTCGAATAAAAGATAAGTTAATAGGACTTACAGAAGTGTGTCGCGATTATAGCAATGGAGATCGTTCGGCGCGTGCCACATATAGCGGCGAAGATGAGTTCGCAATGCTTGCTGGTTCCATCAATACCGTGCTAGATAATGCCACCGGCAGTTCTGGTGCTGCTACAAGCGGTGCTGCTGGTACTGATGCAGCAGCTCTACAAGCTCAAATTGAGAAGCTTTTACAAGAGGTAAGTGCCGTTGGCGATGGCGACCTCCGTGTGCAAGCTGAAGTGACTCCCGATACGCTTGGTGTGCTAGCCGACTCTTTCAACTACATGATTGAAGAACTGGCGAAGGTCGTGGGACGTGTGCAATCGACCGCTGTACAGGTGACGAATGCAACTCGCCGCATTCTTGATCGCTCAGCAGACCTTGCTCAAGCCTCCGACTCGCAGGTGGAACAAATCTCTCAAACCTCTCAAGCAGTTGAAGCTCTCGCTATCTTCATTCAAAATGTCGCTCAAAATGCTATGACAAGCGTAGAAGTGGCGCAAGAAGCACTAGAGAGTGCTACCAGCGGCCAGGAGTCGGTGAAACAAACCATTGACGGCATGATGCTGATTCGTGAGAATGTGCAGGAAACATCGAAAAAGATCAAACGTTTGGGCGAACGCTCGAATGAAATTGGCGAAATTGTACGCATCATTGAAGATATCGCCGACCAGACAAACCTGCTTGCCTTGAACGCTGCTATTCAGTCTGCGATGGCTGGCGAGCATGGACGCGGTTTTGCGGTGGTCGCTGATGAAATCCGTCTCCTTGCAGAGCGTTCCACAGAATCAACAAAACGTATCGGTCATCTCGTGAAGAGTATTCAAGGTGATACCTACGACGCGGTTGTGGCTATGGAAGACAGCACACAAGAAGTCGTCAAAGGTTCGCAACTTGCCGACGAAGCTGGTCGTGCGCTCAACTCAATTTACAGCGCAGTAGAGCGACAAGCGAAGATGATTGAGAGCATAGCACGCGCCGCAAACGACCAGTCGCCTGTTTCGGAAGCTGTGGCAGTCACAATGGCTCAGATTTCCGAGGTGATTCGTCAAACAGACGCAGGTACTCAGGAAGCCGCTATCAGTGTAAGTTATCTCTCGGAACTCTCTGAACAGTTACGCGCTTCGGTCTCTACATTCAAGCTGCCTGAGCGTGGAAATGACACCTCTGATACGTTCTCTCATTTGACATCTGTTACTGAGATGAACAATGAAGGGCAAATGTTCCCACCTGCTTTGAATCCTGGTCAAGTACCGACAGAGGCTGAAGATTGGGGACAGAATTTTGCGGGCAACTTCCCGCCTTTACCAGAGCCTGGAAATTCTGGCTCCCTGGTAGCCCTGTCTTCCAATTCTAATCAGTTCGGATTTAACGATCAGCAGGAATACGCTGTTTCTCCGAGCTTTGGAGGGCCACAATACGGAAATAACGGTCAGCAAGACTTTTCTTTCCAGTCTCAATTCGCAAGTCAGCCCAACTTTGGCGATCCTCAGTTTCCAGATTTGTCGGGTTTTGGCGATAATTCGTTCTCAAGCAGACCAAGCTTTGGTCAATTTGATGGCTCACAAGGTTTTGACGATAACGGCAATCAGCAATTTGGTAATCTGCAGTACGGTAACAATCAATACAGTACTCCACAAGACTTTGGCGATGGGAACGGTTTCGGCGGCTTTGAGAGTCAGCTAAACCAGAACGGAGGACGGGGATTCAACGGACAAAATCAGGGGTTTCTACCGCCTTTGAGTCAATTGCCCTCTAATCCATCCTCACAGCCTCTTCCGCAAGGACAACTACGTCAACGACGATCAAATGGCTTACAGCCCGGTCAGAGGCAATCATCACCGTTCAATTCAGACCAAGTTCCCTTCTCTAATAACGAAGACTTTGGTCGCTAGCAAGCCAGTGTCATGGTACACATATTCAGCATAATATGTGTACCATCATACTAGAAGAGTGAGTGTCTGCAACATGTCGAATACGTTTGACAAAATGTCTGTCCTCGATTCTTTTATTGAAGAGGTCAATAGCTACTTACCAGATATCGAGACGAACCTCGATCATCTGGCTCAGTTAGCGCAAGAAAAGCAAGCAACAAGCGATATGGACGCTATCGAGGAAACGTATCGTCGCACTCACACTATCGGTGGCTCTGCGTCTATGATGGATTTCCCCGGTCTTGCACATGTGGCTCGTGGTATGGAAGACATCCTTGGTGATGCGTTAGAGAGCATTATTGTTCTCGATACTCCTACTATCGCCTTGTTACAGCGTTCTCTAGGTAGACTACACCGACTCCTCGATGGTATTCGCAATGGTATCAACGAAGAGGCAATAGTTACCGAAGACGATGATGATTATATGCAGTATCAAGCTTCGATGAATGCTCCCTCAGCGATGTCTCAGCAAGACGTGCCTGTTGCTTCAAGTAACGCCGTTGCTGAAAACATTCCAGACCTATCACAGCAACCAACAGAAGCATTTTCAACGTCTTCTATGCCTTCATTTGATGAGGTGCTTGCGTCATTTCGTACCTCCGCCTCTTCAGAAGGAGATGATACTGTCTGGCCTGAAGAGCCAATGCAACCAGAAGTTGCTCCAAATCCAATACAGGAAGAGCCGCAACCTGTCGCGCAGGTACCCGAACCCGAACCCGAAGTAGAGCAACCCATAGAAGTAACAACAAGCGCACTAGATGCACTTGTTGCTTCTACGCGTCAATCATCCTCTTCTTATTTTGCACCTGTAGAAAATGACTCAAACGTATACGCTAATGCCGCAACGACAACTTTCCCAGGCGAGCAGGAAATACCAATGACTGATCCAAATCAGTCAATTGAAGCGATGCCATCGATAGATCCGTTACTTGCCGTATCTCAACAAGAATATGCATCGCCAACGGTCTATGAGCATGTGCAGGATGAGACGCGTACATTGGCATCATACGCATCTTCACTACGTCATATAAGCTCACAGTTGCATACTGCCATAACCATTGTCGAAGAGCAGCGTAGTGAGTTCAGGGGTTTTCTGGATGGCTCGAAAGATGCGCTTGATCGTATGGAGGACTGGGCAGGTCAGGCAATGGGTCTCAACCTCAAAAACAGTCCTGAGCAAGTGCGACGCTATCTGCCTCTCTCTGTCATGTGGGTATCGAACAGCAAGCTCAAGAAAATACTCGAACTACTGAAACAGATTACGAGCGGTGTCGAACTGACTGATGACCAGATGCATACTGTTCTAGCTCAGTTGACCACTTCCATCGCCTCGTTTGGTGAAGCCTATCAGGAGATGGAGCAGTCTAAGGCGCAACAACCAGCATGGACTACGTGGGAAATGCAGCCTTCACAAGAGGCAGAACAGGGTATTCAGGAGCGCATCACGTTCGAGCGACGGGGCAACGTAGATGCGTTACGCGCTGAGATCGAAGCTAGTGTACGCGAAGAAATGCGAAGCGAATATGAGGATCGCTCAATTGCTACCGCTGCCGCTCGTGCTGAATTAGAGCAGCAGCTTCGCAACGAAATTCGCCAGGAGTTTGAAGAGAAACGACGTTTACAAGCGCGAACCGCTAATAGTGGTTCAATAGATGATCTGCGTGCCGAACTGGAAGAGCAACTACGTGATGAAATTGAGATTAAGGTACGCCAGGAATTTTTGAGCCAGATTGCTGCGAATGCTGATACGGGATACGGGTCGCTCGCGCTTCCCCCAACTCCTGCTCCTACAGCCTCAAATTTCGCGGATAGGGCACTTCAAGCGTCGGGAAGTAGTGAGCGAGAAGAAGCAAAAACTCCTGGAAATAGGGAGCCTGGAAAAGCAACTCCTCTCGTCGAAAATGCCGCAATAGCGGTACCTCTCCCTCCATCGCCAGTCGCACAAAATATAGCCCCATTAGCACAAACGGTGAATGATGCTGCTCCCACACAATCTACTTCGTCGGCAGCATCAATGCTCAGTGGAGACTTTGGTGAAGAGGCAACTGAGATTTTCCGTTTAGAGGCGGAAGAGCACCTGCAAACAATTAGTACCTATGTGGCTGCACTTGAGAAGGACCCGACCAATCGTGAACTCATTCAGGGTATTCGCCGTGCCACTCACACGCTAAAAGGTGCCGCAGCCATGATGGGCTTTCGTGCTATCGCTGAACTGAGCCACGTCTCCGAAGACCTGCTTGATAGCATTATGGAAGGAAAGACGCCAGCCTCTACTGAAGCCGTGAGTCTTATCCTGGATACCGCTGAGACCCTCGATGTACTTATTACGGGGAATAAGACGGATACGCTTTCCGATGAGGCACGAGTTCAGGCTTTACGTGTACGTTACACGAATTTGCTGAGCGGACATGGCGTTGCTTTGAGTACGGTGAGTGAAGATATCGATGAAGAGACCGACGAGCCTGCTACCGACTCAGCTATTGTAGCTGGTACAGTGTCAGAGACGCCGGAAACAAACGCACAAAGGGCAAGTCGAGGTGATTTGAGTGTGCGCGTCCGTTTGCAAAAACTCGATGAGCTGGTAAATCTCTTTGGCGAACTCCTCGTGAACCGTAGTGTGCTAGAGGAGCGCATCGAGCGACTCGTGCGCCTCGTTGCGGATGTCGGCATTAGTAGTAATCGACTGCGCGATGTTGGTCAAAAGTTGGAGAGTCGCTTTGAAGCTGCAACTCTACCTAGCGGTCGTTCAGTAACCGTTATGCCCGGCGATGGAAGTCAACCTAGCACAAACGGCAGAAATGGCAAAGATGAAGAGCCTGCTCACCTTGCGGATTTCGATGAGCTGGAAATGGACCGCTATACCGAGTTTCATCAAGTGGCGCGTGGTTTGAGCGAGGGTATCTCAGACATGGCAACGCTGAGTACAGAAATGGACACAATCATCCGTGAATGCGAAGGTGTGTTTGCTCGTGAAAATCGTCTCAGCACCACCGTTCAAGACCGCTTGATGAAGACGCGTCTCGTGCCACTCTCGACAATGACACCTCGTCTCTACCGCTCAGCACGATCCGTTGCGCTGAAACAGCATAAAGAGTTCGAGTTCTTGCTTGAAGGCGAAGAAACCGAGATTGACCGTACCGTGTTTGAAGAGATTGCCGGTCCTCTTCTGCACCTCGTGCGTAACGCCGTCAATCATGGTATCGAGACCGAAGAGGAGCGTATAGCGCGTGGCAAATCGCCAAAGGGTCAATTGACGCTCTCAGCTTCTTATGAGGGAAACCAAGTTGTGATAACGGTGCGCGAAGATGGAAGAGGCATCGAGCCTGAACAGGTGCGGCAAGTAGCTATTACTCACGGCCTCATTCGTCCAGAACATGTATTAAGTGAGCATGAGCTGATCGAATTGATCTTCCGTCCAGGCTTCTCGACCGCCGAGGTTTTGAGTGAAGAGAGTGGACGTGGCGTCGGTCTCGACGTAGTACGCGATAGCGTTTCGCGTTTGCGCGGAACGATAGAGGTTGAGTCAACTCCTGGTAAGGGAACGGCCTTTACCATGAAGTTCCCAACCAGTCTCGCAATTCAGAGTGCTATGATGGTGCGTGTCAGCGATCAACAGTTCGCTGTGCCAATTGTGATGGTCGAGTCGATTGGACGACTGGATGCGTTCAAGCGTACTACCGTTGCTGGACAGCCAGCCGTAGTGGTACGTAACGATCTCTATCCATTGAATACGCTTGCTCAATACCTCTCGTTGCCGCAAACACTCATTGATGACAAATCGCATGTCTTGCTCGTGAATACGGGTGGAAACCGCGTTGCCCTTGTTATCGACGAGGTAAAGGGCAAGTTGGATATTGTGATGAAAAACCTCGGTCCGCATCTGCGTCATGTGTATGGCGTCGCTGGCGGCACCGTGCTAGGCAATGGACAAGTTGTATTGGTGCTTGAATTGACGGAGTTGCTCTCACCACGCAATCGGCTTCTCTCGAATATCACTAGTGGTATCCCTGTGCAGGAGATTGCGACATCCGTTCCGCAGACTCCTGCATCGAGAACTCGTATCGAAGGCAGTCCCGCGCAGCAGACAGGCAGTTTTACAAGGGTGCCCACGAGTACACCGAAACAGGAACGTGGTAAGCACGTTCTGGTTGTTGACGATAGCCCTAGTGTGCGCCGTGTTGTCGGCAATATGCTCAAACAGCACGGGTGGGAGACGCAGATGGCGCGTGATGGTGTCGAGGCACTAGAGATGATCGGACGCGAAACGCCAGCCGCTGTGTTGCTCGACGTTGAGATGCCACGCATGGACGGCTACGAACTGATTGCCACTGTTCGCGCTCAAGAGCAATATCGCACTCTACCGCTCATTATGCTCACATCGAGAGCGGCAGCGAAGCACCAGCAACGTGCAATGCAACTCGGTGCTACAGCGTATCTTGTCAAGCCGTATCAGGATGATGAACTGCTGGGCATTCTGAATTCACATGTATACGGTGCAGTTGCTAGCTAGAAAATCGAGCGCAAGGAGTCGCAACATGGGTGTGGAGCGTGCAGTGACGCGCTGGTATGTGCAGCGGCAATTGCTGCTGGATGAAATAGCGACCTTAGAAACACAAGTGGCATCATCGTCAGCCGACGGTGATGCCACCCCATCGCACCTTGATGACAATGTTGTGCAAAAACTGGCTCAAGTTCAGGAGAAACTGCGCGTCCTTGGTCCTTGCCCTAAACCGATGATGGGCTAGACTTCCGCAAGATGTTTCAACACGCTATCTCCTATCGCGCTTGTTCCCACAATCTCTTTCCCCGCCTCGCGTATGTCTTCCGTTCGGTAGCCTTCGTCAATGGTGCGCTCAACCGCAGTCTCAACCGCCTCCGCCTCGTGTGTCAAGCCTAGTGAATGGCGAAGCAGCATTGCGGCGGATAAAATAGCCGCGAAAGGATTTGCCTTTCCTTGCCCTGCTATATCTGGTGCGGAGCCGTGAATTGGCTCGTACATGCCAAAAACACCGTGTTCCGTGCGCCGCGTACCCAGACTCGCCGAGGGCAGCATTCCCATTGAGCCAGCAAGCATAGAGGCTTCGTCCGTCAAAATATCGCCAAACATGTTCTCAGTGACAATCACATCAAAGCTGGTTGGTCGCCGAATAAGGTGCATTGCACAGGCATCGACCAGTAGATGCTCTAGCGTCACGTCTGGATACTCGCTTGCCACACGGTCGGCTACGCGCCGCCACAATACCGACGAACTCAAAATATTTGCCTTATCGACCGAGGTAACATGCTTGCGTCTTCCACGAGCGATATCAAACGACGCACGCACGATGCGCTCGATTTCGACCTCTGTATACAGTAGCGTATCAATGGCTTCTACACCGCGCTCTGTAGGACGAATCGCGCTTGGTTTGCCTTCTAACGGTTCTAAGATGCCATAATAGAGGCCACCCGTAAGCTCGCGCACCACAATGAAATCTGTGCCTTGCAAGTATTCCCGCTTGATGCTAGAGGCATCCAGAAGCGCGTTAAACGGGCGTATTGGTCGCAAATTCGCGAAAAGCTGTAGTCCCTTACGCAAGCGAAAGAGCGCACGTTCCGGTCTCACACTTGAACTTGCCATATCTTGTGGTAAACCGCCCACCGCCCCAAACAGAATCGCATCGCTCTGCTGGCACAACTCCATCGTCGCATCCGAGATAGCATCGCCCTCCGCCTGAATAGCCGCGACGCCCACCAATCCCTTATGAAAGATAAAGCTGTGCTTGTAGCGTTTTCCCACCGCTTGCAGGATGCGTAGAGCCTGCTCCGTCACCTCTGTCCCAATGCCATCCCCTGGCAAAACCATAATTGTGTATGTTCCCATAAATTATTCACTTTCCGCTTTCAATATTGCGTATACCTTTTTGGCTACATCAGGTATATTGACTGTAGCTGTTTCCCACACGATGTCTAAGTCTATGCCATCATAATGATGTATGAGCCTGTTTCTCGTGCTAATCATTTGCCGCCAAGGTATTTCTGGATGGTTGTTTCGGAATTCTGCTGGAATGACGCTAGCAGCTTCGCCTACTATTTGCAAATAGTAAATAATAGAATTTTGTATGCCCTCTTCTTTATCGAACCTCTTCTTGCCTCTTTTGACATACTTTGCAATTTTTATACTCGCATCATAGATGTGTGCTAGTCTGTCTAGCGTATCAGTCATAGTGGCACGGCCTCTTTCAAAATCCTTTCGCGTATCCGTCCGCGAAGCCCTTTCTCCGTAACAACATCTACATCTTTACCAAGAAGGGATTGCAGGTCTAGCAAGAGACTTTCGAGATCAAAAAGTGTGCGCCCAGGCTCTATGTCTACTAGAAGATCAATATCGCTTTTCGTATCGGCCTCACCACGCACTACAGAGCCAAATACTCGTACA
The DNA here is from genome assembly GCA_964250365.1 of uncultured Ktedonobacteraceae bacterium. Classification (GTDB taxonomy): domain Bacteria; phylum Chloroflexota; class Ktedonobacteria; order Ktedonobacterales; family Ktedonobacteraceae; genus JBBQVS01. Next base: position 5,146 of record CAXUGH010000036.1, on the reverse strand, counting down.
TTGTAAGCTCCATATTTGCTAGCTGTTGCAAGGATATCACCTTTTTTGGCTTGTAAGAGATTCTTAATCACTCTTGTAATATCCTGAACTTCTAAAGGTGTTTGTACGTTCTTACTGTCTTCGATAGCTTTTTCTCTAGTAGCTAATTCCTCATCGAGCTGAGCCTTTAGAGCGGGAAGATCGTGTTCTACAAGATGCCATAGTGTATCCTTGTCAATCGCAAGGTAATAGTGCTTGAGGAAGTTTTGAAAGTCGCTCATTTGTTGCCAGGGTAGTTCGGGGTGATGTTCTTTGAATCTAGGCGAAACGATATTTGCTGCATCACTAATAATTTGAAGATAGTGAATGAGAGATATCCGTATCTCTTCCTCTTTGTCAAAACGATGGCGACCCTTCTTAACATATGTTGCGATTTTGATAAGAGCATCTTGAATGCGTTGCAATTGTGCAAATGGGTCTCTCATAGTAAGACTATCTCCTCTCTTTTAGTTCTGCTTTAGATTGTATGGTATGCATCCCTACCTGTCAAACGTACACCCCATGAAGCAAATAGAGAGCCTTAAACGTGTCTATGATAAGGCGATTTTACCCTCGCCTCACTTATAGCGCGATTGGACGCATCATGCTATAATAGGGACAAGGCGGAACAGCGATGTGCCGCCACTCGCATAATTTCCTTTCCTAATCCATATATATACAGAGGTGCTGCTAAACCTTTGCATGAGGAGCTTTTTATGAGCAGCGAAAATCAGAATATTGAGAAAATTCCTATTCCAAAACGGAAGTACATACCACTTGCTATGGCTACAGGTCCACAGGACTATACACCAGGGGATCAGGAACTACCAGTTGAGTTGACCACCGTTGCTGAGATGCTGCAATGGGCACAGAACTGGGCACGTTCAAAATCAGTATGGCCTCTCGGCTATGGCCTCGCTTGCTGCGCTATTGAAATGATCGCGTCAGCTTCCGCTCCACAATACGACCTCTCGCGCTTTGGCTCCGAGGTGTTCCGCTCCAGCCCACGACAGGCCGATTTGATGATTATTGCTGGTACCGTTTCGATTAAAATGGGGCCACGCCTTCGTCTACTATGGGAACAGATGCCTGAACCAAAATGGGCACTAAGCATGGGACAGTGCGCCAATTCTGGTGGCGAGTTCTACGATAGCTACTATACCGTTCAAGGCGTTGATACCATTATCCCTGTAGATGTCTACGTCCCTGGTTGCCCGCCACGTCCAGAAGCGTTGATTGAGGGTATTCTCAAGTTGCGCGAGAAGATTTTGAAGCAGGGTCTCAAGGTACGCGGCGAAAAGGAAATAGAGGTGTAACGTATGCGTGGAATACTTGAAGGCATGGGCTTGACGTTTAGCCACATGTTTCGTCCCAAGCCTACTCGACTGTATCCATATGAGAAGCCGCTACTGCCAGAGCGCAGCCGAGGCTTGATTCAGTTGATCGCGGAAGAGGGTTTACATACAGAGTTCAACCTCAAATGTGAGTCTTGTCTGCTCTGCGAGAAGGCATGTCCGCCTCGTGCTATCACCATTGAGTATGAGCCGATAGATGAATGGAAAGAGCGTCCCTGGTTTAAATCGTATATCCGCGATGGTGCTGAAAAGTTCACTTCGCGCAAACTTCCACCAGCGTCGGGCGCACCGAAAGCTGGATTTTATAAGACGCGTATCTCCGAATATGCCACGCACTACCCCGGTAAATATGTGGCACCTTGCGCGGCAACACCGACAAAAGACTCGCTCGAACCAGAGATCGACCTTGCTAGACTCGACGACCTGTTAGAAAACTGGTCGCAAGAGGCGGGTGAGCTACCTGCATTGCTTGATACCGTGATGGATATGTATGGCTATCTGCCGCTTCAGGCCGCCAAGCGTGTCGTGCAGGCTCGTGGCGTAGACCTGAGCGACATCTTCGGCATCGCAACGATGAGTCCGAAATTCAAACCCGCCCCCGCGATTAAAGGTGTCCGCCGCGAAGACCAGCCGGTACGTGGATTGGCACCAGACACACGCGGTGTGTGGGGTAATATTAATCATGTGAGGCAGCCCAATGCCTAATGTAGAAAATTCTTATCGCGTATTGCGTAGTTCAGAGGACCCCGATGTAAGTTCTCTCGACGCCTACCGCAGTATTGGCGGTTACTCCGCCCTTGAAAAAGCTATTCGTCAGCAAAGTCCAGAGCAGATTATCCGTGAGGTAACGGATGCTAAGTTGCGTGGACGTGGCGGCGCAGGTCGTCTCGCGGGCGAAAAATGGCGTCTTGTGCGTCAGGCTCAAGACGACCAAAAGTACGTTATCTGTAACGCCTACGACGCGGATCCGCGTTCATACGCGGTACGTACTCTTCTTGCACAGAATCCGCATTCAGTTATTGAAGGTATTATTCTCACCGCCTATGCTGTAGGTGCATCCGAGGCGTATTTATTCACACGCAGTTTCTTCTACGAAGGAGTTGCGGCGATACAGGAGGCGTTGAAGGAAGCGTTAGAGGCGAATCTTGTTGGTCGTGACATTCTCGGCACCGACTTTAGCTGCACCATCAACGTGCTTGGCGTCGATATTGGCTTCATGGGCGGTGAAGAGACCGTGCAGATTGCTCTTATTAAGGGACGACGCGGCATGCCAGAGCAACGCCCACCGTTCCCAACACAGCATGGTTTGTGGGACAAGCCAACTGTCATTAACTCGGTTGAGACGCTTGCTAATGTGCCTGTGATTGTACAGAATGGTGCCTCCGCTTTTGCTAGCGTTGGTACCGCAACAACAGGTGGCACGAAACTTGTTACTGTCTATGATATAGCACCAGAGTCGGGCCCAATCGTGGTCGAAGTACCTTTTGGCACTCCTATTCGTGCTATTCTTGAACAGGCGCATGTAAGTCATCCTGAAAGCGATCTTCGCGCGGTTGTAGTAGGCGGTGCCGAAGGTGGTGCCCTACCCGTATCGCTACTAGATACGCCATTCGACTTCGATCCGCTTGAAGAGGCTGGTGCGATTGTCGGTTCAGGCATTGTCGAACTGTTGCCTACAGATACCTGTATGGTACACTGGTCGATGGAACGTAGCACCTATCTTTCCAAAGAATCGTGTGGGAAATGCGTTCCTTGCCGTGTCGGTGTAAAGCGTATTGCCGGTATTCTCGAAGGTATTGTCAGCGATCTCGGCATAAACGGCGATCTCGCGGTTCTTGATGAATTTGCTGAGTATGTACCCAATGGCTCTTTGTGTGGCTTTGGCATGCAAGCGACGAATCCGCTCAAGACCGCCAAACGCTACTGGCCCGATCATTTTCAGCAACACATCGAGTCATTACAATGTCCTACAGGAACGTGTCTTCCTGTGCGCTCACATCGTTTCGTAACCAAGCATGTATTAACGTAATACACCTGTAGGGGCGCAACGTTTGTTGTGTACTCTCCTATATCTCATATCGTCGTACATTCGGTACAACTCGTACCCCTACAAAAGAGGTATAATTACATGGCAATATCAATCCGAGATAATTTCTCGCCAACTACTCAGGAAGCTCAGGCTCCAATGGTGCGTAACGATGTTGGGCAACCCAGCTTTACAATCACCGTTGATGGCAAGGTCATGCCAGCTTATCAGGGCCAGACCGTCTTGAGTGTTGCGATTGATAACGGAATCAGTGATATTCCGAATTTGTGTAATGATGAGAAGCTAGAGCCGACCTCGGCCTGTCGCATGTGCCTTGTGCATATCGAGGGCGAAGCCCGTCCTCTCCCTTCCTGTAATACAGCAGCATTGCCAGGAATGAAGGTCACGACCAATTCGGACGAACTGTTCCATATTCGTCGTACCAACCTGGAAATGATGCTCTCCGACCACAACGCCTACTGTCAGCCTCCGTGTCAGGTCGATTGCCCAACGCACATCGACATTCCTGGCTATCTGGAACTGATTGCGAAGGGGTCGATGAAAGAGGCGGCTCGACTCGTCAAAGAGGTGTTGCCGTTCCCCTATATTCTTGGCTTGACGTGTCCTGCTCCCTGTCAAAAAGCGTGTCGTCGTGCGCTGGTGGACGAAGAAATTGCCATCTGTCGTATGCATGGGCATGCCGCCGAGACCTGTTTGCTCGACCCACCTGTCCCCTATCTCAAAGACTCCGACACGGGCAAGAAAGTTGCTGTCGTTGGTGCTGGCCCTGCCGGTCTCACCGCAGCCTACTATCTCGCGCTGCGTGGACACTATTGCAAAGTGTTCGATATGCAGCCTCAACCCGGTGGACAACTCCGCTATGGTATTCCAGAGTATCGCTTGCAGAAGGATATGATGGATCGTGACATCGATGGCGTATGGCAACTTGGCGTAGACTTCCAGGCCAACGTCAAACTTGGTCGTGACTTCAGCGTTGATGACCTATTCGCGCAAGGCTTCGATGCCGTCTTTCTTGGTATTGGTGCCTGGACGAGTAACGAACTGAGAGTCGAAGGTGAGAATGCAGATGGTGTCGTAAACGCTATCTCCTATCTCGCGGAAAAAGTCGAAGGCAAACCCGTTCCTGTCGAGGAAGGCAACGAAGTCATCGTGATTGGCGGTGGTTTTACCGCATTCGACTGCACGCGTACTTCTCTCCGTCTTGGCGCGAAGGTACACACGATGTATCGACGTGGACGGCAGGAGATTGGCGCGACGATGGAAGAGACGGAGGATGGTGAGGCCGAAGGGACAGACCTACAGTTCTACGTCAGTCAGACGAAAATCTTGACGGAAAACGACAAGGTGACGGGCGTCGAGTTCCAGAGAAACAAGCTTGGTGAGCCGGATGCCAGTGGTCGCCGCCGTCCTATTCCAATTCCTGGCTCCGAATTTAGTATTCATTGCGATGCCGTTATCCCCGCTATCGGTCAGGCGGTCGATAAGCAGGTTATGTCTGCAATCGCGCCGAGTGGTGTCAAGGCAACGAAGTGGGGCACTGTTCAGACCGACCCTCACAATCTAATGACAGATCGCGTCGGCGTCTTCGCCGGTGGCGACTGCCAGATGGGTGCCAAGACCATCATTGAAGGCGTGGCGCAGGGCAAACTTGCCGCTCGTGCTATGCATGGCTACCTGATGGGCGAGGAGATGAAAGAGGTGGCTCGCCGCTTGGAAATCGAGGAGC
>CAXUGH010000035.1:3799-25513 GCA_964250365.1 uncultured Ktedonobacteraceae bacterium | reverse complement strand
ACGCCATTTACCTGCATCGTAACGCGATAGGTAACGTTGGTACCCTCAAAATTCTGTACTCCAAGTTGTACGACACAGCTACTCTCGCGCTGAGTAGGTGGCAGAAGCCAGAGTTGTGTGAAGCCCGGATAAGGCTGTTGCGTTGCGCTGCGAATGGAAAAAAGTAGAGAAAAGATAACTATGATACCGGCTAAGCCAAACAAAAGTAGCTGGCTCAAAGATAGTTGTATTCTTGAGAAGCGCGGAGTGCTATTTTGTACGTTTTGGCTCTGAGAACGTCGCTGTAGCGCGACGACCAGAGCGAGTAACAGAGTGAACACGCTGAAGAACGTTAGCCATGACGTTGTACTCAAGCCAATTGGTAGTAGATTAAGGAGAAAGCCGCCAAGTATATCGCATGTAACGCTCAGGCCAATACTTAGCGTGAAATACTCTAACGTGTTCAGTGGCTGGACTCTACCTGCATGGAAGATAGACAATGGTAGTTTCTCGAACAGGTGCTTTTGAAATACCGCCTCCGCCAACATATATCCTGGTATAATAAAAATCAGAGGTAATGCGACAATTGCCTGAATAATCTTTTCATGCACAGGCAGTAAAGCTAAAACTATATTTAAGACTGCGATAGCCGCAGTCAAAAGAAGGTCAAGGTTTCTACGGCGCATCGGTAAGTTCCTTTACGTCATATATCACAATATCCCCGCTATCGAACTCGCGGTTGAGTTGCGAGACGGCATCGAATTTTGTTAGGCTCGATAGAGGAAGAGGCTGTGTATATTGGCCTGCGTCCGGTTCGCCAGACTCAAAGTAGACGCCCACAAGGGGAGTGGCTGTACTGAGACGCAAATCGACAACCAGATAGCGAATGTGAGCGGTTTGCATCAACTTTGTATCACTCGGTTCAACACTTGAGTCCAGAAACAGCGATGATACATTTACATTGTCGGCAAGGTGAGTTACTGCATATTGACGCCCGTATGTGGTCATTAACAGAGAATTGATGCGATCTGTAGCGATGCGATTATTCGCATTGAGATGCGAATACGTCCAGAGGGCATCCTGAATGCCTTGCGGCTCGACTGAGCGATTATCCGCCGACACCAGATAGGGACCGGGCAAGAAGGATAGTCCTGGTCCACCTTGTAGAATCACGCCACCGACAAATACCAACGATAACGCAAGCGTGATGAAGGTGGTATTTCTCCAATTGACCCGTCGTGTTGACCAGAACTGTGTAATAAACGTCGCCATGATGTAGGCAATAGGAAGAAAGAGAAAGGCCGCCGAGCGATCTGCTATCTCCTCACCAAAGCTTGTGAAGCGAAACAACTGGCTGAGGGGGTACGCAAGCACCGCCAGAGCAAACAGAAGTGCCAATCCATTGAAACGATGACGCAGCCATACAACAATCAAGCCACATGGCAGTATGAGAGTAATAATGCCTACACTCGCCGCAATAAGCCAACGATCCCAGAATGGAGTGAGCAGTCCTGTATTGTTTACAAATAGAGGGCGTGCTTGACTGGTTCCCACAAACACATGTGCGAGATCAGCGAGAGAGCCGCCAAAGTAGGAAGAGAGGTATGTTATTACAGGGCTTCCCGGAATAAACGTTACAGCAATTGCCGCGCTAATGCCAAATAAAGCAGTGGAAGCTATCTTCCAGCGATGCACACGCATTGGTCGCTGAAAGAGATATGTTACACTCCAAAGTAACAAGAACACATCAAAGACGTAGTTTGTTACGTGATGAGTGAATGCTAGAGCTACAAGTACAAGCCATGCCAACAGCGTCATCATGCGATGCTTGTAGGGAATGGTGTCGAGGCGCGACAGAATAAACAACATAAAGGCAGCAATCGGTATTGACAATGATTCGTAACTATATTGCACATCAAAGCCAATAAAGTGCGGATTCGTCATGTATATTGTTGTAGCAATACTCGCCACGCGTGCTGAATGCGTGACTTGCTCGAACAGTAAGAAGAGTGACAGCATTATCAACAGACGTGCTACACCCAGCACTATCACACCAGAATAGAAGATATGTAAACCGCTCAGCGAACTCAGGGCGTTTGTTACGATTTGCAGACCTGGATAATACGGGCTAACGGGTAACAGCGTATTCATCTGAAAAAAGTGTCCAGTTTGGGCGATATCTTCCGCCGTTCGCCAGTGCAAAAACTCATCGAAGCCTGCGAAATGAAGAGGACTATTTGTTATCTGAACGAGGTAAAGACTGAGACCCGCGACACACAGCAGACATACACGCTCAAACCTCGACGCTTGAGGATAAAGAAGACGCACCACAACTGGCACAAACATCAGTAGTATGCCCAGTACGAAAAGAGCCTCTACCAGCGAGAAGGTCGTCAGCACAGCTATACCATAAATGCGTGAAATACTATACGCGTAGTTCACGATGAGTAGACCAATTGCAATTATCAGCGTTACGGCGGGCAACCAACCAAGTTGAATAACTTGCTGTCGTGAAGCGAAGTCTACTAAGAAGTTTTTCGTAGACACCTCTGGATAGGGATCTGATAAGCGTGTCAATGTTGAGATAATGACGCGTCGAAGAGGAGCAGGAAGAAAGCCGATTCGTTTACGAGCAGGTTGTTTTGCGACAGGAGGAAGAGCATGTGTGGTTTGCTCTCTATGCTGGTTGTCTTGAACTTCCTGGTTCTTGAATTCGTACTTCACGGCTATTCAACCCTCTTGTGATAATTTTTCGTAGGGACCAGATTTATCGCGTCCGTTGTGCAATTTATCGCCTATGAACATTTGCTGTACCAACTTATAGCCGATAAATCGGCCTTCGGACGCGATAAATCTGGTCCCTACGACGTTAGAAGAAGCTCATCTCGACTTCTATTCTCACTATACTCATCGCTCCAATTCTCATGCAGATTTTCATGCAGCAATTCATAATAGACCTGCTCAATTTGAGGAACGACGGTACTTGCTTTGAATATGTTGACACGTTGTTTCGCGGCCTCTCCCATACGCTGGCGGAGTTCGGCATCAGCGAGAAGGCGTTGCATCGCCGTTCGTAATGCCTCGGCATCCCCTGGTGGCACAAGCAAGCCTGTTTGTTCATCGACAACGATATCCGATAGGCCACCGATGTCTGATGCAATCAGAGGTCGCCCCATCGCCATTGCTTCAATTGCAACAATGCCGAACGCCTCTAACCATGTCGAGGGTGCTAAAGCGAGAGTACAGCGACTCCACGCCTGCATAACCGCATTATGAGGCCAACTTTGGAAAATCTGCACGTTAGGCGGAACTGGTGTGTCAAAGTCATTGATGGGGCGTCCAATCAGCACTAATGGCACCTGCGTATTCATTTCGGCATACGCGCGGAACAGCACATCAGCACCTTTGTCGCGCTTCACCTCACCGATGAAGAGCATAAACTCTCCCTCTGGCAACTGGTCGAGTAGGGGACTCTCTTCAGAAGGTAGCTCCGTCACATCATCGGGCACGAAATTCGGGATAACGCGGTAGGATGCGCCATGCTCGTCGAGCAGGGATATATCCGCCATCGCTTGGCTAACGGGAATAAACTTATCTACCAGATGGTACTCTAGTTGCCGCCCTATACCATTAGCCAGTGCTGTCGTTACGCCTTTCGCTTTCCCGTAGTGTTCTGATGCACACGATAGACATTTGCCAAGAGCCGGTCCACTGCACACAGCTTTATGGTACATGTAGCGTTTCTGGGCACATACAAGGCTTGTGTCGTGAAGCGTGACAACGAGTTTCGCATTACTCCATGACTTCAAAGGCAGAAAGGAATGTACGAGCCAGTTGTGCGCGTGAACAATGTCCGGCTTTTCCTGCTTCACGATACGGCGCAGTGCCAGAAGTACTTCTGGATCGGGAAATGGTGGCGCATGCTGGCGTACTTTCTCGCTAAACAGCATGCCCAACCGTTGCATCGAGCCGCGAATGCGATGAATGCGTACCCCCTGCTGAATCTCAAACTCTGGTTGCCCCTCATGCCACAATGTTGCAAGCGAAACGTCGTGCCCACGCTCTGCAAGCGCAACGCTCAGATCATGAACATGCCGTTCCTCACCACCAACAGTAGGCAGGTAAAATTGAGCGAGCATTAGAATACGCATGATTTCCTCCCCGCAATCGAGGTATATACGTCCTGTAAGTTCTGCACGCAGTTTTCCCATGTGGGTAGGGAAATCTGTGAGGGCACAAGCGGATTTTGTATTTGCTGCACAACGGCTCGCGCAACCTCTTCTTTTGTGCTGTGCAGTGGAATGGCGCGAACAAAACCTTGCTCCGCTAGTTCATGCAAGCCCGATGTGTCGGCAACGAGTACGGGACGCTTCAGAGAAAGAGCCTCCATCACCGCGATAGGGTGTGCTTCGTACTCACTCAACAGCGTGACGAGCGAAGCCTGAGCAAGCGTAGCCGCCATTTCCTGGCGGTTTTTAGAAGGAATAGCGCGAATCTCTACATAGTCATTCATGCCAGTTCTTTGCACCAATTCTCGCAAGGCGGCCTCGTATGCACCTGCCCCTATAATAAGAAGGCGTGCATCAGGAATCTGCTTCCGTATTTCTGGTAAGGCGGCGATTAGGCGATGATGACCTTTGTAGCGTTCGAGACGACCAGTAGAAACGAGAAGCGTCCCGTTGACTGGACGTGCAGGCATGTTCTTCGGTAGCTCAGGTAGAGTCGCGCCGTTTGGAATGACGGTGAAACGTTGTGCAGGTAGACGCAATACAGAAGAGAAGTATTCTGCTTCAAATCGGGATACGCCTATGAGTTTATCGGCTCCTGCGAAGAGAGAGCGCAGGAGTTGCCATTGCACACCGCGCAATTTTGAGCGCACAGGCGATGGATGTCCGCCTGTGTGAAAGGTGACGACATAAGGAATTTTGGCGCGTTTAGCGGCAAGCATCGCCAGCAATGGAACGGCGGTATGCGCCCCCTGGCAATGCACGACATCCCACGATCCTTTGCTAATGAGCGTGTAAAACTCGGACGAGATGTAGTAATCGCTCTGGGGTAGCAGCGTAGGAACACGGATAACACGCATTCCCTCCACCATCTCTTCTCTAGGTAGCGGCTGGGCACTAGTGGATGGTGCAGATGTCAACAGCGTTACACGAGTTCCGTTCTGTGCGAGACGACGCCCGACTTCATGCACATGCGTCTCTATACCACCCATATAAGGAAAGTAGCGAGGCGTTACCATTAGGACGTTAGGAGTATCTGTTATTTCACGCGTCGATTGTATCTCTCTCAGATCTAAGCTCAAAGTGTTCCTCTCCTCAACTATGCAAGAATGTGGTGTATTGCTGATTGTCTCAGGAGGATACGGTTTTCGTAGGGGGCAAATGTATTCGATGATGTGTAGGGGAGACCGCAAGGGTCTCCCCTACACATCATCGAATACATTTGACTTACTCAGCTAACACGGCTAGTGCAGGTATCTGCATTGTATCCATCATCTGGATATCCTGAGCCTCAGCGTAAGCGAGGGCATTCTCACGAGGCCATACCGCCGTGTAGACTGTCTTAACCATGAACAGTGACTCAAGAGATACAGCTAGAACCCAGCCCAAGCTCAATCCTGTCAATCCACCGAAATGCGCTCCTACAGCCGCCATCGCAACTTCAAACACACCTCCAGGGACCATACCTCGCAATGCCGGTGTTATGCGGTCGTGAATGCGGCATATTGATATGTAATGGCTCTTGATAATGAGTGGAAATGCGGCAAACGAGAGAATACGCAATGTCCAATCAGCATGTAATACATAATCGGCACCGAACGGGCTAAGGACTAGTCTTGGAGCGAACAGTAAGACGGTATTCACGAGGACGCAAACCAGAACAGACAGGGCAAGCGTGGTGCGTGCTTTTCGAGCCAGCACCTCTGGTCGAGCGGAGTTCATGGCATGCAACACGGTGGTAAGGGAGCTTGGAATGAGAAACACGATGTTCACAATTTGCCACGCCGTGAAGAACCATGCGGTTACATGCGCCGATAAGAGGGCGGTTACAAGCAGGGGCAAAATTTGCATGGGTGCTTGCAACGTTGTGTTGAGTAGATGATGCTGGAAAGCGGAAAAACCAAGATTTTTTAACAGGCTTACACGAGGCTTTAACTCTCTCACGCGTAACACACGTTTGTATATGGCGTATGCAAGGATAACAGCCATCGAGAGCAGGCTGCTAAAAGCCCATGCTGCGTAGATGCTCATACCATCGGAGCGCGAGAACCAGAACCCTACGACAAACAGCCCCAACACTTTCGCAGCGGAGAAGAGAACGTTGCGCCAGAACTGTAGCTCACCCCGTAGCAGCCCTATCATCGCCTGATCGAATACCAGCGTCATCGCAGCCAGCGCAATACCGATTGTAAGGATGATGACATCCACAGCATTCGCACGCAACGGTTGATACTGCGCTGAAAGAAACGGCGCGATATAGGCGAAGGCAACGCTGGCAACCGCCGCTGTAATTCCCACAGCCAGTAAAGCAGTGGCGAGAAGTGGTCCTGTCAGTTTCGGTTTGCGCGGCAGCTCTGTAAGGAGCAGTGTGCTAAAACCAAGCGTACACAGGCCGCCAATCAGCATCATTGCCGAGGTAGATGTGGAGGCAATACCTACCGCTTCGGGGGAAAATCTGCGTGCCGCGAACCACCAGTACGCGAAACCGAGGACAGAAGTTACCCCTGTTGTCGCTATCAATGATCCCGTATTCAAAAGCATAACTCTATTAGCTTGCAGCCACTGAACTATTATAGTGAATAATGATGTTTTTGATAACGATGTTTTCACGGGGAGATTTCCTTTAGTGTAATAATGCGATTGAACAAATGAAGGGGGATATGATGATGGTCGGGATGATATCGCACGTCCTTGTTCGGTCGGCCCCGCCCGAACAAACGCCTTGGCTAAGATACTCACACTAAGCGGCTGCGGCGAGTTGTGGAGTCGTTTTACGATTCCACTCTTTCATAATGGTTTGCAGTACGCGCCAGCCATCGGGAAAGGTTCGCAGGTTGCTCTCACCGAAGATGCGTGGATACTCGAAGCTCGGCACCTCGGTCATAGTCAGCTTCGCCTTGTGCATACGCAGGTTGATCAGCGTCTCCACCTCGAAGCCATCACAATCAACCTCAACATAATCGAGGCAGTGGCGCCAGAAGGCATTGTAGCCGTAGCACAGGTCGCTAAAGTTTGTCATGTAGAGGACATTGACAAGAGTGCTTAGTCCTAAGTTGCCGAGGCGACGGAGTGGTGTGATATCGTGGCTACCGCCGCCCTTTACAAAACGTGACCCCTTCGCAAAATCGTATCCCTGCATAAGTGCCTCGACGAAGAGCGGAATTTCATTTGGGTGCGCCGATCCATCAGCATCTAGCATCACGATGATATCGCCTGTGCATGCCGCGAAACCAAGTCGCAGCGCATCGCCTTTGCCCTTGCCCGTCTGTCGAAGAACACGCACATCGGGGAGAAGCTCCTGTGCAACCGCGATTGTGTCGTCTGTGGAATGACCATCAACAAGAATGACTTCGGTTACGATAGAAGGAATAAGGGGTAGAACTTGTCGCAGGTTATTGGCTTCATTGCGTGCTGGAATAACTACGCTCACAGAGGGATATGAATTATCTACATTAGAAGAGTTGTTGATAACATTCATTTGTGTCGCGTTCATTTTTAAGTTTCCTTTGCAGTAGAATATTTGAATTTTGTTTTTTTCTAAGCGGTTCACTTGTGTATTCATATGCTAACATTCAGAGGGCTGTTATACTGCTAGGAAAACCGTGTACTTTTGGTTAAGAATCGCCGCTTGCTTGTCTATTTTTCTTAACAAGCAGGCGGTATTGTATTGAGAATAAAAAAATAGCCTGAAAGAAGATTCGGAAGAGCAGAAAATGGTTTCTGCTCTTCCGAATCTTCTTTGCTTTCCGTCTCAAGAAGACAGCCATTCAAGACAATCTTTCTTCCCTCCGTCATCATTGGTCGCCAAGAGGCATCATCAGCATCGTTAGGTGTTGAACCAAGCTGAGCAGATTGCCCTCACTATCCTTGAGCCGGACCGCCTTCATAGTGCCAAACGTCGCCGCGCCGTGCAGGATAATGATCTCAAAGAGGGATGCTCTTTCCTTAAATCAAATAGTCCCAAAGGAGCATGACCTGTGGTATCATCAACGCTAGAATGTTCCTTGTCACTCGCAAGGGAGGATTTTTCCTTTCGTGAGATATACGAAGCTTTATGAGTCAAAATACGAAAAGAATATGACAAACAACAATACAAATGGAGGTACAATGACGACCAAGCACCTTGTTGATCCTGAACTTGTTGCTCTCCTTGACCAGATTCCTGCCCCAGTACTCACCGATGAAACTCTAAGGCAGATACGCGCCATGAGTTCTCAAGCATTTACAGACTCGTCCCAGCTTTCTGCTCTTTCCAGAAGCGAACGATTTATCCCTGGCCCACAAGGGGCACCAGATGTACGGGTGCTGGTTTACTTGCCGACCTCCATGCAGGAAGTGGTCTCCGCTCTGCTCTTGCTTCATGGGGGCGGCTATATTATGGGTTCTGCTGATACGGAAGATGTCATGAGCAAAAGCATCGTGTCAGCTATCGGGTGCGCGGTCGTTGCGGTGGACTACCGTCTGGCTCCTGAGACGCCGCATCCTGGTCCAGTCGAGGATTGTTACGCGGCCTTGAAATGGCTCTTTACTCATGCCGATGAGTTGGGTATTGATCCAAATCGGCTCGCGGTTGGCGGCAGTAGCGCAGGAGGTGGACTAGCTGCAGCATTAGCGCTCTTGGCGCGGGACCGTGAGGAAGTTCCTCTGGTGTTCCAATTCCTGCTTGCTCCCATGCTCGATGATCGCACATGTACAATGGCGAAACCGCATCCGTATACGGGAGAATTCATCTGGACGCCAGAGACCAACTGCTTTGGTTGGACCTCGTTGTTGGGTCGGGAACCAGGAGGACCCGATGTTTCACCCTATGCTGCGGCGGCACGTGCTGAGCATCTGGAAGGCTTACCCGCCACCTTTATCAACGTAGGTGCTCTCGATCTGTTTGTGGAGGAAGATATGGAGTATGCTCGCCGCCTGATGCGAGCAGGAGTACCAACAGAGCTGCACATCTATCCGGGTGCCTATCATGGCTTCCGCATGATTGCCGACGCTCAGGTGACACAGGTTGCCCAGCGAGATCAGTTTGCTGCCCTAAAACGTGCATTCGATAGGCAAGGATGAAGATAACACAGAGTGCCCGCAAGGGGACCCCCCAACCATACCCAGAAGCCGCCCGGAGAGACCGGTGGGTTATGGTATGGGGGGGCCCCAGCGCGCCTACAGGCGGCTTCGTGGTATAATAGGGGCGTCCCCTTGCGGGCGCCCTAGCTCCATTATTGAACCGTAGAACGAAGCGCAACCTCCTTCCCCTCAAAAAATTCCTTTGCTTGTGCCAGCCGAAGAGAGAACGTTCCTCTTGCATAGCCCATGAGAGTAGCTGTTAATCCAACCACAATGGCCTCCGCACGCGCTAATCCTGTTGGATCAGAGTGAAACAGTGCATCCGTTAAGCCGCGTAGAATGCCTTTAGGGAGTGCTTGTAGGGCGTAGCTGCGTTCGGAGGCGAGGGCATCTTCGCCGACGTTTTGCATTAAACTGACCTTCGCCACGCCCTCAGCATGGCAGCGCGACCAGAAGTAGTGCCAGTTAGTACGTTTCTGCGGCACATGATGCCACACGTTGGCTTGTGGAGAATAGAGAATTTTATGCTGAGGCCAGTGCTGATGCACACGAATACCAAGCTCTGTCTCTTCGCATCCCCCTACATGGACTGCACCTATGTTCATCGCATCGCCGCCAAAATCGCCGATAACGTCGAACACTTCGCGGCGAAAAGACATGTTGGCACCAATTGGATTGCGTAGCACGGCATTCGTTTGGGGCATACCTCGATAGGTGCAGCCTACGACCCAATAAAACTCTTCTGGAAACCAAGCTGGTTTGTTGTCCCATGCAGGAGTCACCGCTCCTCCGGTTCCTAGCACCTGTGCATCGGCGTAGCCTTCGGTGAGGAACAACAGCCAATCGGGTATAGCCACTGCATCATCATCGAGGAAGGCGACAATCTCGCCCTGTGCCAGTGCTACACCACAGTTGCGTGCGCCTCGCAACCCTTGCCCTTGGATGTTCTCCGTCACGAGTAACGTAGGCCATTGCTCCTGCGCTCGCTGCAACAGGCGTGGGTTATGGTCTATCACAATAATGATGTCTCGACAGGGAACGGTCTGTTGCTGTACTGATGCTACCGCTGCAACAAGGTCATTCCAACGCTCTTCCGTATAGGCACAGATGATTACAGAAATGTCGTACATAAGTTTATTTCTCTCTTTCATACATCTATATATTGTTCATACTCATATGTAGTTGTGCAGCAAAATCGTGCAGGTACTCGGTCTTCCAGGTTTGATGATTACCTTCAATAAAATGGACTTCTACATCTTTACTCTTCTCCTTAGCAACTTTGAGCCACTCTTGATATGAAGTCTCTTCGCTGGCCTCCGAGAAAAAAAAGGAGGTTTTCCCCGCATAGGAACCTGCTTTATATTTAGAAAGCACATAGAAGAATAGACCTTCCCAATCTTGATGAAGCAGACGACTATCAGGAAAAATGGGGTCAGGGAACAGTGCTTTGAAATGCGGTAGGGACCGATTTATCGCGTCCTTGTTAGCATCTCGACACCCGAACAAGGACGCGATAAATCGGTCCCTACCTCTGTGTTCAATCGCATTATTCCGTGTATCACTTTGATCGTTGTCAGTTCCTCGAACCTGCTCTAGTTCATACAATGCATTCCATCTAAGAATAAAGCTCTCATCATGATTTTCTTGCTCTGAAGCTAACTCCTTTTCTAACCTTCTATACTGAGGAAGGCACATATATCTATATATGTGTCGCAGGTAGTTATAGGCATAGCGCAGCCGAAGAAACTCATTGACGGGACTCAACCCTAGAAGTTTGCTCACGACCTCGATACCTTGCCGTATCCGCTCATGGTAGCCGATAGCAGAAGGCTCGACAGAGATGAGTAGATCGACGCTCTGCCCTTGATCAGTAAGCTGCCGCGCTATTTCATAGGCGAAAACACCTCCATTACAAAATCCTCCCAACAGGTACGGCCCCTCCGGTTGCACGGCGCGTATCTGTGTGACATGCATTGCGGCTATATCCTCTACAGAGGGAGGAACTTGCGAACTATCAAACTGATACGGGTCCAGGGCGTAAAATGGCTGATCCGCGCCTAACTCTTTTGCCAATGGAAAACAATAAAAGCCGTCGCCACGATACGCACCGTGCAGGTAGAACAGAGGTTGTTTAGTGCCGCTTGTTTGTATCGCCACGAGAGAAGACCGTGCATTTCCCTCGTCTTGCTGCTGAAGCACGCGTGCGAGTTGCTCTATGGTTGGTTCAGCAAAAAGCGTGGGCAGTGCAAGTTTTTTACCAAACACCTGCTGAATGCGACTCAGCAGACGAGCGGCAAGCAGAGAATGACCGCCAAGGTGAAAAAAGTTGTCCTGAATACCAATCGGGCGCGCCTCCAACAACTCTTCCCATAGCAGGATAAGCTGCTGTTGTACCATTGAAGTGGGAGCAACAAAGCTACTTTCCTTCATGATTTCGCTTGCACCTAGCTCTGGTAACGCGTTGCGATTTATCTTTCCATTGGGTAGCAAGGGAAGAGCCGGAAGCAGCATAAATGCCGATGGTACCATATGTACAGGCAACTGAGCCTTTATGTAATCGCGTAGCTCGCCCACGCTTGCAGTCTGCTCTTGATGGAGCGAGACGTAGGCGACCAGCGTTTTATTGCCACCAGCACTCTCTTGAGCGACAACGACGACCTCGCGTACAGCAGGATGCGAGTCGAGGGCGGCCTCGATCTCGCCTAACTCGATACGCACGCCATTTATTTTTACCTGATGGTCAAGGCGACCAAGGTACTCAATATTACCATCACTCAGGTAGCGAACCAAGTCCCCCGTTTTGTACAGGCGTGCGTCTGCTCGATTGCTAAAGGGATGAGGAATAAAGCGTTCAGCGGTCAATTCGGGACGATGAAAGTATCCTCGGCCTAAGCCGGTACCGCCAATATATAGTTCGCCAGGGACGCCTATCGGTACAGGGTTGAGGAAGGCATCGAGTATATAGAGATCGGTATTTGCAATAGGCCGACCAATAGGGACAATGCGTCGCGTCCCATTGCGCTCACACTGCCAATAGGTAACATCTACAGCCGCCTCGGTTGGTCCATAGAGATTGTGCAACTCGGTAGCAGGGAGCCGCTCGAAAAAGTGTTGCTGTACTTCAAATGGGAGGGCCTCACCGCTGCAGATAACGCGCTTCAAGCTCTGACATCGCTCTACATTCCGCTCCTCTAAAAAGAGGCGTAGCATAGAAGGCACAAAATGCATCGTGGTGATATGTTGCTCTTCGATGAGTTGAGCAAGGTAAGCGGTATCACGATGACCTTCGGGACGCGCCACAACGAGCCGCGCCTCAACCATTAAAGGCCAGAAGAACTCCCATACAGACACATCAAAGCTAAAAGGCGTCTTCTGCATCACGCCTTCGCCTATTTGTAGCGAGTATGCATCCTGCATCCACAGCAGTCGATTGCAGATGCCTTTATGCGTGTTGAGTGCGCCCTTAGGCTTACCAGTCGAGCCAGATGTATAGATCATGTAGGCTAGATTGTGAGGTTGAACGTCACTTACTGGCCTATCGGTGGGTTGCTGTGCTATCGTTGACCATTCTGTATCCACACAAACGATCTGTGTTCCGGTCAAAGCTGCCTTGAATCGCTCCTGCGTCAAGAGTAGCGGCATCTGGGCATCTTGCAACATGTAGGCGAGTCGGTCAGGAGGGTAGGTAGGATCAAGCGGCACATACGCACCTCCAGCTTTCAGGATAGCCAGTAGGCTTATTACCATTTCGAGCGAACGCTCCATACACACTCCCACCAACACATCCGGTCCTACGCCGCGTTGTTGCAGAAAGTGCGCCAGCGAGTTCGCCTTACGGTCAAGCTCTCGATATGTGAGATGTTCTCTCTCGAATATCACCGCTACAGAGTCGGGCGTGCGCTCGACCTGATCCTCTATCATGAAATGCAAACATAGGTTTGTGGGATATGCTACTGCCGTCTCATTCCACTCCACAAGCAGTTGATGACGTTCAGGCTCTGTTAAGAGCGGCAAAGCAGCGAGAGAGCTGTCGGTATTATCCACGATAGCTTCCAATAATGTCTGAAAGTGATTCGCCATACGCGCTATCGTTGAGGCATCGAACAGGTCTGTACGGTACTCGAAGCTGCACAGAATACTCTCAGAGAAGTCCTCCACGTTCAGCGTTAAATCGAACTTGGAGGCACCTGTCTCAATATTCATTGCGATAGGCTCCCATCCAGGTATCAGAGCAGGGAGCGAAGGCTGAAAAGCTAGCATTACCTGAAAGAAGGGATTCGCGTTCAACGCACGGTTTGGCTGCACCTCTTTGACTATTAACTCGAATGGCACATCCTGAGCATCAAGTGCATCAAAAACGACCTCTCTTACCTGTCTAAACGCTTCGTGAAAGCTAGGGTTATCTGCTAAATTGGTTCGCAAGACAAGCGTGTTCGTAAAAAAGCCAATCACAGCTTGACTCTCTTGTGTGCGACCTGCGCTCACGGTACCAATCGCAATGTCGCTCTGACCTGTATAGCGATGAAGCAGCGTTGAGAACGCTGTTATCAACGTCATGTACAGGCTACCTCTCTCTTTATAGCTGAGCATTCGCAAGGCCGTACTCAACTGTTGAGATAACTGAATGCGGTGCGTTGCTCCTGCAAATGTTTGCATTGCAGCACGAGGGCGATCCGTCGGTAGTTCCAGGCTAGCAGGTGCGTCGGCAAGCTGGCGTTTCCAATAGGCAAGCTGGTTTGCGAACGCTTCTCCTTGCAGATACTCTTGCTGCTGCGAGGCGAAATCTCTATACTGCATGGGCAAATCTGGCAATGATGCGGCTTGACTCGTCGAGAAGGCGGTATACAACGAGGCGAGGTCTTGCAGGAGAACGTTGATAGACCACCCATCAAAGATGATGTGATGGGCAGTTAGCGCAAGTACATACTCCTCTGTTTTCAGCTTTACCAAGAGTCCACGTAGCAATGGTCCCTGTGTCAAGTCGAAGGGTCGGCGTACATTCTCCGTCACCAAACGTAGCAACTCGGCGTCGCGCTCCCCCTCGGCAATGTGCTGGATATCTCCTATCTGTAGTGGCATCGTAAGAGTAGGCGCAATGACCTGCATCGGCAGCCCCTCTACCGCTACAAACGTTGTGCGTAGGGCTTCGTGACGCTGTATAAGTGCATCGAGGCTCTGTTGAAGCGTAGGTATATCCAAGGCTATTTTTAAGCGCAAAAACATGGGAACGTTATAGGAGACATTGTGCGGTTCCAATTGCTCAAGAAACCACAGGCGTTGCTGATGCAAAGATGCATCGAATAGAGAGAGTCGTAACGGTTCATTTGAAGAATTTTTTGATGGAGCGTCCTCTGCTAATAACCCACTACGCGTGGCCATGCTAGTATTTTCTCCTTCTCATAGTTTTCCACATTGTTCTAATGCTTACTAATAGTAATCGGATTGTACCATCTGTTTATGTAAATACTTTTAAGTATGAGTAGTGATTGTATGAAGAAAGCAAGCTGGCGGTAAAGATTTTGTGACAGAGTAAGAAGCAGAGACCTCTCTAACCCCTCCCCCACCCTTTCCGTAATATGCTATGGTATACATAGATATACGTGTCCAGGAAAGGGCTACCATGCGTACAACAATTCCCCGCATCAATCGTTTCGCACAGAGTGTACGCTTTGTTCGCGTCTCGCGTCTGCTTTTGTGGACGATATGGATTATATACCGTGAGCGTCGGCGCGTGATTCGCGCACGCGAACGTGGCAATTATGAGGTACAACCGAATATCGAGGTGCTTATCAAGGTGCTGGTCGCCTTTCGCGCTACGGCGGTCAAGTTGGGCGTGCTGATGATTAAGTTGGGTCAATTTCTCAGTTCACGCGCTGACCTGTTGCCAGATGAGGCGATTAGCGTGCTGACCTCGCTACAGGACGAAGTGCCCCCTGCACCATTTGAGCATGTGGTGGGCGTCATTGAGTCCGAGACAGGCAAGCAGGTTAAGGATATCTTCAGCTTTATAGAGCATGACGCTACTGCCGCTGCCTCACTCGCGCAGGTTCACAAGGCAACATTGCGTGCTACTGGCGAGACCGTCGCCGTTAAGATTCAGCGTCCCAATACTGCTCAACTGGTGAGCATGGACCTGAGTACGCTCAAATTTGTGATTCGGGTGATCAATTTTTTTGTTGATACCACCGGATTCATCGACCTCATGGGTATCTATCGTGAGTTCAAGCGCACTACCTATGAAGAAATTGACTATGCGAAAGAGGCGGCGAACGCGAAACGTTTTCAAGAGATGTTCAAGGACGACCCTACCATCTACATTCCGCGCATGTACGATGAGTACATCTCACCACATATGCTAGTTATTGAGTGGATTGATGGTATCAAGGTAAACGACTATGTGGCTCTCGAAGCTGCAGGTATCAGCCGTCTTGAGGTTGCCAAACGTACTGTAAGTGCCTACTTCTACCAGTTCTTTATCGCGGGATTCTTTCATGCTGACCCCCACCCTGGCAATATCTTCGTTAAAAGAGGCGTTACAACGGCAGATGGCGGTCCAGTGATTGCCTTTATTGACTTTGGGATGGTGGGATCGCTAAGCAAGAGCATGAAGCAATCGCTGAAAGATTTGTTTGTGGGCTTTCTATCGCGTAACTCACGCGCCCTCGTCAATGCACTGGTCAAGCTTGGCTTTGTGGGACAAGGGGCGAATATCAGCGTGATCGAGCGCGGCATGTCGCTCATGATGGAACAATATTATGGCATGAGTCTTGGCGAAGCGCGTGGCCTCGACATTCCCGAAGTGGCGCAGGACGTTGAACGCCTTCTCTACGGGCAACCCTTCCAGATACCAGCACAGTTCGCCTTCACAGGTCGCGCTATCAGTACGCTAGGCGGCGTCTCAACTGGTCTTGCGCCAGAATTCAACTTTGTCGAGGTGGCGACGCCGTATGCACGCAAGTTTCTAGGGCTTGATAGCGAGGGTATTGGTCAAACGGTGCAGGAATATCTGAATCAGGCACTCGATACGGGACGTACATTGCTGGCCTTGCCGGGTGCGCTTGAGCAGGTCATTACGAAGATTGAGACGGGACAGATCGAGGTCAAGCTGGCGGGTCAACGTTCAAGAGATCGTATTCGCTTCCGCTTCGGGCGCAACGGAGGAGGCAGTAGCGGTATGGCATCGGACAGTGGAGGACTCTCGTGGTCGCTCATGTTCATTGCCGCCGTTGCAGGAGGCGTCTATCTCACGACGGCGCACTTGATGGTTCCCGCATGGTTCTGTCTAGGTTTAGCCGGAGTAACTATTCTCGGCTTGTTGATACGAAGGTAGATTTGTTTGGCAGCGAAAAGTCCATTTGTAGATGGACTTTTCGCTGCCAAACAAATTTTATTTCCTGAAAAAGTCTACAGTTGCTTTCACGCCATCTTCAAAGCTCATCTGGGGTTTCCAGCCCAGAATGCGCTCGGCCTTGCTATAGTTGAAGTAGGACAGGTAGATGTCGCCGGGGCGTTTGGGCGCATGTGTGATCTCCGGTTTGTAGTCGGTGATGCTTGTGAGGATGTTGTAAATCTCGTTGACGGAGACGGGGTTGCCAGCACCGATACAGAAAATTTCGTTGTTGCCGTGTTCGAGAGCGAGCATGTTGGCACGCGCCACGTCTTCTACATACACGTAGTCCTTGCGCTGCTCACCGTCCCAGTCGATACGTACACCCTCATGGTTGAGGAAACGCTTGGCGAAGATGGCGATGACTCCTGCTTCGCCGTTAGGGTCCTGGCGCGGTCCATAAACGTTGCCATAGCGGAGGGCAGTGAAGTTTAGATCGTTGGTCTCGTGCCAGTAGCGCAGGTAGTATTCGGCAACCATCTTCGTGATGCCATACGGTGCCTCTGGATGCTGGGGTACCTCTTCATCGACGGGCAGACGAACGGGAGTGCCATAGGTCGCACCCGACGAGGCGAAGATGACTTTTTTGACGCCAACGCGTGTGCAATGAGTCAACACATTGAGCAGACCAATCACGTTGAAGCGTGCATCTAGCTGTGGATTCTTCGTAGAGATCGCCACACTCGCTTGTGCCGCCTGATGGCTTACTATCTCCGGCTTGACCTCATCAAATATCTGAGCCAGTGCTGCATCATCAGTGATATCGGCGTGATAGAAATTCGCCTGCGGATTGAGGTTGCTTTGTTTGCCACCACCCTCGGACCATAGGCTATCGACAACTGCAACTTCGTGATTCGCCGCTAATAGTTGATCGACGATGTGTGAGCCGATAAAGCCAGCACCGCCCGTAACCAGTACCTTCATGATAAAATGTATCCTCTCGACGTAAATTTGCTAATCCGTGACAATCGCAAATAGTATGGCGATTTTGAACCACCAATTAAGAGTCTGATTTCTGTGTACGGGTCTGATTTTATTCCACCCTTTTGGCGACAAACCATTTCGAGGAGTGTAAATACATTTTTCGACCCTTGCATACATTCTACATTACTCAACAAGGTGCAATAGAATCAGATGCGTATTCAGGGATCAGACGAGCTGACTAAGTGCCGCCTTTAGTTCCTGTGGGTGAGTGAGAACAGGAAAAATGCGAAGGCCGGTGGCTTCCTGTAATCGTGTAAGAACACTACTATCTTCAGGATTTGCGAGGGCAACGGTAAGCACACCGCGCTCATGCCCAAGTGGGTAGCATTGGAGTTCGTGCATCAGTTGAAGCGTCACCATGCTTTGTACGTGTTGTACTTTTTTGCGCGGTAGTAGTGAAAGATAGGGGACGCCAAGTTTACGGGCAAGAGCGGTCAACTCCTCTTCTTGTCCAGAAGTTTCTCTGTCTATAGGAATCTCTTGAGATGCTATTGCTTTAGGTAGAGATGCTTTGCGTTTAACTCTTTCAGGTTGTAGGTCCATAGTGTATTGTGGATTGGAGGCGATGGCAACACATTCAGCAGCATCACTAAAGGGGTCGGGATAGGCGGCGTGTCCAATCGTCATCAAGCATGGGCGCAAAATTTCTTGCTCATTCGTATTATGGACTCGCCAGAGCAAGGCATCCCAGAGCCGCGTCTGCACAATATTTCCACCTTCACTATTTGCATTGAGCAGCAAAAAGTAGAAGGTCGAATTTAGGATATACGCCACGTCTGTTTTGCGTACAAGACAGCGTAAACACTCGAAATAATATGCAATACTTTGCGCCAACATATCAGAACTTACTAAAGCCTTGCCATCATCCGTAGTAAACTGCAATGTAACAGTTACGAGCGCAACTCGTGAAATACGTTCTGTAATATTAGCTTGTAGAGATTTTTCCACGCATTGTATAGAGTGTGCCACCTCGTACAGTGGTCGCAGCACAACATTTGAATATGTTATAAGAGAAGTAGCCTCGTTGCCCATCTCGCGGCTCCTATTTATTAAGAGTAGTAGTTATACAATCCTTGTATGTATAGTACGTGCCACACAATAGGAAATGATGCAACAATGCGGTTGCGTTCGGGTTAAAAGTTCTTGAACGTGGTTAAGAAATGGACGCATTTGTAGGAACCTGATGTATCACGCCTCGCGCACGAACGAAGCAATGTGCGCGTCTCTGTGTTGATTAGTATGTACATCAATGATCGATACATCCGGTAAATCACATGGGAGAACGGACATTGCTGCGCTCGTCCGAGGGCGTGATACATTAGGCACCTACACGTTTACCTCGTAATGTTTGATGAGGAGTTGGAACGGTTCGACCAGTTTGCCGATTTGCATGAGCAAGAGGTCGTTTTGCTGCATGAGGTCGAAGAGGAGCGTTGCGACGACTCCATCATCGCCGTGTGCAACCAGTTGGATATCGGGAATGATGTCGCCAAAGATCGCGTTTGCGCTATCGAAAAGCAAAGCCAGAGAGCTATCTACTTGCGAGAGAGAGGACGCGGGCAGAGCGGCGGCAGGCTCTATGAACATTGTTGTGAACGAGGGATGCGTCTTGTTGTTTTCCTGCCATTGGCTGAGAGAGGCTGAGAGTCGTTCATAGGCATGCTGCCATTGATCTGTGCCAACATGAGTAGGTACCTGTGCATCAGGAGAAGTTTCTTCGGTGATATTAAGCACGGAAAGTATACTCGTTGTCGTGCTGAGCAAGAGATGACAATGCGACTCAACACGCTCTAGAAGCTGGTGTAGAGCCTGTAGTTGCTCCCAGATCGCATGATGACATGCGAAGTTACTATGCGGCGGTTTGCCTTGTAGAGAGGTGGCATGGACGAGATCGGGAAGAATACGTTGATATAGCATATTGAAACAGTTATACAGATGATGGAGACAGAAGACAAGCGTTTCGACATCATCCTGCTCGGCACGATGCTTGAAATATTCGGGAATGCGTTCTAATAAAAGGAGTAAGCTTTTCTCCGCGTTTTGCGGCACAATAATCATTGCGTTCTCCTTGTGTTTAAGTTCCTGGCTGTTCATATGTTTCCTTCCAATACAAAGCTTCTCTTTCTGTACATTGTACGGAGAGGTCATAACCGTTTAAGGTTCACGTTGACGTGAACGATATAGTGTGGTATCACAAAGAGGAAGGACTGTTCTAAGAATAAGAGACTCATGTATACGGAAGGTGAAACAGTGAAGACGGCGACGGCGCATAACGAGGCTCAGCGCACCTCAAGGGTGAATAGACCAATTGGACCACACTACAAATGGATTGCCCTGACGAATACGACGTTGGGCGTTCTTATGGCAAGTATTGACGCCAGTATTGTACTGATTTCTTTACCTGCGATTTTTAATGGTATTCATATCAATCCGCTGGCACCAGGAGAAACAAACTATTTTCTCTGGATGCTGCTTGGGTACATGGTGGTAACAGCAACACTACTCGTCACATTTGGACGCATCTCGGATATGTTCGGGCGCGTCAAGCTCTACAATCTAGGATTCGCCATCTTTACGGTTGGCAGTATCCTCCTATGGCTGACGCCTGGAACGGGCAATACAGGGGCATTGGAGCTTATTCTGTTTCGCTTCGTGCAAGGCATCGGCGCAGGTTTTCTCTTCTCCAATAGTGCTGCTATTCTGACCGACGCGTTTCCAGAAAATCAGCGTGGACTTGCGCTTGGTATTAACCAGATTGCCGCTATTCTCGGCTCCGTAATCGGGCTTATCCTGGGCGGAATTTTGTCGTACTTTAGCTGGCGACTCGTCTTTCTCGTGAGTGTGCCCGTCGGTCTAGTTGGTACGGCATGGGCATATCTCATGTTACGCGAGGTGGCGACGATTCGCGCTCATCAAAAACTCGACTGGGCAGGCAACGTTACCTTCGCGTTGGGTGCAACGATTCTGCTCCTTGGCATCACTTATGGTATCGAGCCATATGGAGGTTCACCAGTTGGTTGGGGCAATCCACTTGTAATTGCCGCGTTAAGCATCGGTATTCTTCTGCTTGCACTCTTTATCTGGATTGAGAGGCATGTAGAGGACCCAATGTTCCGCCTGGAATTGTTTCGGCGGCGTATGTTCGCGGCTGGCAATGCAAGCAGTTTTCTGGCAAGCATCGCACGCGGTGGCTTGCAGTTCATGCTGATCATCTGGTTACAGGGCATCTGGCTACCGCTGCACGGCTATAGTTATGACGTAACGCCATTATGGGCTGGCATCTATCTGTTGCCGTTATTGATTGGCTTCGTGGTGATGGGTCCGCTCAGTGGCTGGCTCTCGGACCGCTTCGGGGCACGCATCTTCTCAACAACGGGTATGCTCATTCAAGCACTGGGCTTTCTGCTACTGACATTCCTGCCAGCAAACTTTGACTACATATGGTTCGCAATCATTCTGTTTCTGCTCGGCATAGGGCAAGGCATGTTCTCTTCGCCGAACACATCGTCGGTGATGGGTAGCGTACCTGCCGATCAGCGCGGCGTAGCATCGGGTATGCGTGCCACCTTCCAGAACTCAGGCTCGCTCGTGAGTATCGGCGTCTTCTTCAGCATCATCACGGCAGGGCTAGCGTCATCGCTACCCATAACGCTTTCCAGTGGACTAACGAGAGCCGGAGTTCCTGTAGCAGTTGCCGACAAAATCGCGCATCTACCACCAACATCGGCACTCTTCGCCGCCTTCCTGGGCTACAATCCAATGGCGACGTTGATTCCTGGCAATGTACTTGGTGCGTTGTCTCAGGCAGATCAGGCGAACTTGCTGGGAAGAAGTTTCTTTCCAGATTTGATCTCACCTCCCTTCATGACAGGTTTACGCGGCGTCTTTTACCTTGCGATGGCAATGTGTCTTGTCGCCGCTCTCGCCTCGCTGCTACGTGGAAGAAATCCGTCACAAGTTCCAAAGGGCAGTGGAACAGTAGAGGATGTAGCGACGGGACAGGCGGAATCTACCGCTGCGACTGTATCGGATTAAAGGTTACAGCAAATCAAGTGTGGTAGGGACCGATTTATCGCG
>CAXUGH010000035.1:0-3699 GCA_964250365.1 uncultured Ktedonobacteraceae bacterium | reverse complement strand
CGATTTATCGCGCGAGTCATATTGCGTATCCAGATTCATATACCTGTGACTCGCGTGGTAAACCACGCAGAGGACGCGATAAATCGGTCCCTACCAGATTACGAATTTTCATGCTGGGCGTATTGCAGGACACGCGTGATTTCGGCGCGAACCATGTCAAGGCTGATGTTGAGACTTTCGAGAACGCCTACAGCAATGCCTCCACCCTCGACGACGGTACCTAATAAGAGGTGCTCTGTTCCGAGATAGGCGTTGTGCATCTGTTTTGCCTCATCTGAAGCCAGTTGAATTGTCTTTTTAGCGCGTGGAGTCAAGCCGATTTCGCCAGATACTACGGTATCGGCGCGTCCGATAATGAACTCGGTAGCACGCCGTACACTGTCCAGTTCGACGCCGAGATTTTGTAGAACAGCACCCGCAACGCTATCACTTTGATTAAGAAGGCCAAGCAAGAGATGCTCTGTTCCAATGTAATTGTGCTGGAAGTTCAATGCCTCTTCGCGTGCCGCCTCGATTACCTTGTGTGCTTGATCGGTGAATGGGTAGCTTTCATACGGTTTTGTACTGTGTGTTTGGAGAATCGCGGTGGCACGTGGTCTTGTTACTGGTCGGGATTGTGAGGGAGATAGCTCACGAGGCTCTTGTGCTTGTTCTGAGGTAGATTGCTGAGGATTTGAAAGCACGTGAACTAATGCGGTACGTGCCTTCTCCAGATTGACGCCCAGGCTTTCGAGGACGCCAGCAGCGATACCCTCACCCTCACGTATCATACCTAACAGCATGTGTTCTGTACCAATGTAGAAATGTCCAAGGCGACGCGCTTCATCAACGGCTAGCTCAATCGCTTTTTTAGAGCGGGGAGTGAGTCCAATTTGTGGTTGTGAAAAATTTGGGTCTCCTTGCTCAATAATAAATTCAACGGCAGTACGTACTTTCGCAAGTTCAACATTCATACTACGCAACATAATAGAGGCAGTGTTGTTTTCGTCATGAAGAAGGCCAAGTAGCAGATGCTCGATACCAATGTAGTTATGTTTGAGGTTTTGCGCCTCTTCCTGTGCGTAGGCAAAGACGCGTCTGGCCTGACCGTTGAATTTGTCGAAGCGACCTGTATTGCTCATGTCGGTATGCCTTTCTTTAAGTTAAATGTCTCCATTGCCTTATAAGGAAACAACCTTGTTTCCCGATTTAACGTTCATAGGATGGCGTTGAAGTACAAATTATTTATGTTGCGCGGCTTCGATGAGAGCAGGTAATATTTCGTTGGTGATGGTCTGTATCTGGTTGAGGCTCTCGATCCAGGGAATGTCTTGATGGTCGCGGCTGCCACGTACCTCGGCGAGTTGCAGGACGCTTTCGTCGATAAGTGTGCGAAAGTAGAGAAAGGCGCGTACAGCATCGGCTACGGGCACATGCGAGGTATGAGTGATGGTGCCGTATTCGGTGCCTAGCTGAATGGCTTCACGACGCAATTCGTCTCTATGTGTACCGTCGGTGAGAGCGCGGAGCAGCAATTCGAGAACGCGGCGTCCCAGTGAGCGATAGGCTTGACGGGCGTTTTCGTCAAAATGCTCGTACCAGGGCAACGTGTTGAGCGTGCCATCGGTGAAGGCGAAACGCACACGCCCAAGCACGCTCTGAATCAGGAGTTGCGCGGCGGGATCGCTTCTTGGCTCGTTGTCATGGCGCAGACGTGCCTCGATGTCGGCGCGACGAAAACGACGGTGCCCGCCATGAGTGCGACGCGAAGGTAGTTCGTTGCGATCTGCCCACAGGCGCACCGTAGCGGGATGAATACCTAGCAGGTCCGCCGCTTCGCTCAAACTAATCCACTCTTCCCCCGTCTGCGATGTAGACATACTTCCTCCTGAGAATAGTGGTAGCAATTAGACATAAACGTTGTTTGCATTTTGATTGTATGTTACCACGTCAAGTAGGGGCTATAATTCATTACGCCCTTTTCGCAATATATAATTTTAGCAAGGATTGATGGACGTATCTGATGATAGGAAACGAGATCAATGGGGACGAGGGCGTAATGAATTATATCCCCTACATTCGACATTTTTTCGTAGATGTTCATTATTATGCCCCTACATTTTGTTGCACCTGCAATTGTTGCTTCTGTTCTCTTCTACGAATGCGCCGATTGAGCAGGTAGAGCAGGCCAAGAGCGATCAGGGCAACGAAGGTGAGGCCAGAGGGATTGAGCTGGCGTTGCGTGAACTCGGTAATGGGTGCCATCAGGATGTAGAAGAGAAGGGCACCGGAGGCAAGGGCGATTTGGTGGCGTCCAGTCCAGCTTGTGGCATTGCCCGACATGTGCAAAATGGCATAGGCGATAGCGAGGGCAAGGACAAGCAGAAGCAGAATTGCGACCCAGAATGGTACGAGTGTGGTTGGCACTATCCATGTGATGAGGTACAACGTCAACGTACCAAGAAAGCCGATCAAGCCGAAACGCAACGGCGGCATGACATCTGTATTTCTAGTGACGACGATGCGACGCGGCATAAAGCGAGCCAGAAGAATCAAGACTGCCGCGACAACGAGCGTCGCAAGGTACGGCAGAAACGGTGGATGGTACGATGTAAGAAACAGGAAGCCGAGTACGACAAACAGTATGAACAAGACTATAAGCAAGAGCAAGGCGCGTGGACCAGCCCAGCGATCTCTAGTGCGATTGGGAAAGAGCAGGCTTACCAGTAGGACGGGAATTGCGATGCTGAAGACAGCATGAAGTAGCGTTATCTGCACGCTCCATACCCAGTTTACGTCCCATAGACGCCCATAGGTGGCGAGTTGTCCGAGATATTTCCAATGCGGATTCAAGAAACTTTTGAGACGTAGACCCTCCTCGATGACACCGAAGGCCATACCAAGCAACAAGAGGGTAGGCCAGCCTTTGCCCCAGTACAGCGTAAATTCGCGTGCGATAATTGCGCCTCCACCATAGAGAACGCAATAAAAGAGTAGCGTCAACGGATTGAAGAAACCATTGGGCGATGTTAAGCCCGTAAGCAGAATGCCAACGAGAGGCGCGATAAAAAAGAGAAAAAGGTCAGGAGATGGCCTGAGTAAGCGACCTATTTGTAGAAGAATCTGTAAAAAGCGTTGCATAGAAGTAGCCTCCCGTGTAGGGATGGAATATGTATTTATTCTTCGATAGTAACTACATGCGTGATGTGTTCAGGCAATTGCTGTAACGATGACCGCAAGAATAATGGGAAGAGAACGTACTGCTCAAGCTGGTCGAGCGGTATCCAGCGAAAGCTAAGTTGTTTACCAAATTGTTTATCATTGTCAATAAGCGTAAACGCTTGTGGTGTTTGATATACTGGCGCATCTTCCGGCAGAGTCACGAGAAAGTACAGACCTAGCTCATGTTGGCGTTTTTCTGGTGGGCCAAAGAAATTTTCGTTAAGAAACAGCAAATGCTCACTCGTTGGCGCAACACCTAACTCTTCGCGCAGTTCGCGGTACAACGACTCAGTTGCGGTTTCGAGCAATTCGGCGCGACCACCAGGAATGAACCAGAACGTTTGACCGTCCTGCATTCCCTCTTCGCATAGAAGACATCCATTGAAAAGAATAATCGCACCGACACGATAGGTGAAGCGGATAGAGCCTGTCTGAAAGGTAATCATTGTACGAGCGGAGTTCATGTTTTCACTATCGCTTTCTCGGTATATACGCAAG
>CAXUGH010000034.1:0-25542 GCA_964250365.1 uncultured Ktedonobacteraceae bacterium | reverse complement strand
CCCGCCCCGCCCCCCCCCCCCCCCGCCCTCCCCCCCCCCCCCCACCCCCCCCCGCCCCCCCGCGCCGCCCCCCCCCCCGTCCTCATCTAAAGATGAGCTTCTTTAGCATATCTTTAGACTCCTGCTGCCTTTCTTGAGCATGTCTT
Organism: uncultured Ktedonobacteraceae bacterium; assembly: GCA_964250365.1. Classification (GTDB taxonomy): domain Bacteria; phylum Chloroflexota; class Ktedonobacteria; order Ktedonobacterales; family Ktedonobacteraceae; genus JBBQVS01. The sequence continues at coordinate 25,396 of CAXUGH010000034.1, read as the reverse complement.
TAGGTTCTATGAAGTACATTGAAAGAGTACTAACTATTCTTTCTTTAGAACATGAGGGTGTGCAATTCATGGATTCAAAACAAGAGGGCTTTTCGCCAGAAGAGAATATAGATGGAGAAAACTGGGCAACCAGAGGCACAAGTGGTGTGGCAAGAACACAAGGTGATGCAACTACTCCCACTGGACAACTTGCACGTACCCAGGTCATACAGGGTACGAGGCTCGGCGATCAACGAGTACGTAAGACCTATGCGACGCGCTCCTCTTTGCGGCGTGTGGATGATGGAACACTGGAAGCGACACCCGAAACGGAAATTCCTAGAGGGAGACTGGGACGTTTCAATTACAACGTGAAACGCTTTCTCATCGGAGCACCCATTGCCACCGCACAGCAAGAATTTGAACGCTTGACAAGGTTCAAGGCGTTGGCGGTTCTTTCTTCGGATGCTATCTCATCAGTCGCCTATGCAACAGAAGCAATTATATATTCTCTGTTGCTAGAGGCGGGAGTCGGATCAAAAAATCTTTGGCCTACTCTCTACATCAGCTTTGCTATCGTTGCCTTACTTGCAATCGTCGCTCTTTCTTATCGTCAAACGATTCCAGCGTATCCAAATGGCGGTGGCTCATATATCGTAGCGAAAGATAACCTAGGCACGTTGGCAGGTTTGATAGCTGCCGCATCGCTCATGATTGACTATGTACTCACGGTATCTGTGAGCATCTCCGCAGGTGTGTTAGCACTAGCAACACTTCTTCCCTCGTTGCAACCCTATGTAGTACTCATTGATGTTTTCCTCGTGATACTCATTACCGTTGTAAATCTACGAGGTGTACGTGAATCGGGAACCATCTTTTCCTTACCTACATACCTCTTTATTGGTAGCGCATTACTACTCATTGTTGTAGGGTTTATTGAAGCCTTCGGTTTCCACCATCAGCAGGTCTTTGGCACCTTCCATCCATTCGCGCAATCGGTAAATACGCTCAGCTTTGCGGTTATCTTGAGAGCATTCGCCGCAGGTTGTACGGCTATGACTGGCGTTGAGGCTATTTCCAACGGCATTCCTGCCTTTAAGAAGCCAGAACCACGCAACGCGTCGATTACACTGATTTGGATGGCTACTATTCTAGGCGTGCTATTTATAGGCATCTCTCTGTTAGCCGTCACAAATGGTGTTGAAGCGAACGCACAGGGCAATCCTACAGTTATTGGGCAAATTGCCCACTCAGTGTTTCAAGGACCTTTGTCCTTTATGTTTCCAGTCTTCCAGATTGCAACCCTGTTCATCTTGACGCTGGCGGCGAATACGAGCTACTCCGACTTTCCACGCCTAGCTTCGTTGTTGGCGAGAGACAACTTTCTACCACATCAATTCGCTTTTAGAGGTGATCGACTGGCCTTTTCCATTGGTATCATATTCTTAGCCGTATTCGCAGGTTTGCTACTCATTGCATTTGATGGCGATACATCCAAACTACTAAACCTCTATGCGGTTGGCGTGTTCATGTCGTTTACACTTTCGCAGGGAGGCATGGTACTGCACTGGTGGCGTCTCAGAGCTACAAATAGGACGTGGGTACGAAGCATCATGATCAACGGTCTTGGTGCCTTAGTCACATTGCTCGTGGCGGTTATTATCTCCTCGACGAAGTTTCTCGAAGGTGCCTGGGTCGTTGTCATCCTTATTCCGATTCTCGTTGTCATGTTCGAGCTAATTCATCGACACTACACACGTGTCGAGCATGAACGCACATCAGATATCCCGATTCGACCCGCTGACATTCGCCATCGTCTCGTTGTGCCTGTTGCTGGTCTGGATGCTATTGTACAGCAAAGCGTTTCGTATGCTCGCTCCATCTCAACAAACGTGGTAGCTATTCACATCTCTAGCCATAGAGGAAAAGCAGAAGCATTACAGAGTGCGTGGGACGCTTGGCAACAACAGCTTGCCGAGGATGAGCGCACACCCTTACAGATTATTGACCTCGCACATCGCACTGTCTCACGACAAATTCTTGCCTATATTGACGAGATTCACAAAGAGTTTCCTACTGATACCTTAACGGTCGTCTTGCCAGAAATCGCGATTGACCACTGGTCGGAATACTTCCTACGCAATCGTATTGCCATTCAATTGAAGGCATCGCTGCTCTTCCGACCAGGAATTATCGTAACGGACATCTCACCCTATAAGCAATCTAATGTGCAAAGAGGACAGGAGAGGGCAGCAAGTACAACGCTTATTCCTACTTCGCCCAAACAGGTGAAGCATATGTTCATTGTGCCAATCGCTGGGCTAGATAAGGCGTCAAAACAGAGTCTTGCCTATGCTCGTTCGATTTCGGACTACGTTGTTGCTGTTCATGTGGCTATCGAAAGTCAAGATGAGGCCAAAGTGCGTCACGACTGGGATGCATGGAAAAAGCATCTCTCTTCTGATGAGAACACGGAGTTAGTGGTGATCGAGTCGCCCTATCGCTCTATGTCGCGCCCATTGTTGAACTACATAGACTCTATGCATGAACTTTATCCCGACTACGCCGTGAATGTCATTCTGCCGGAGTTTGTGGTCGCGCACTGGTGGGAGTACATCCTACACAATCAGACCGCGTTTCAGTTGAAGTGGTCATTGCTCTTCCGCCAAGGCATCATCGTGACAAGCGTTCCGCAACAACTTCCCAGCAGAACACGCGAAAAACGCGAACCGCTGGAACCAGTGCTACCAGTGTAGCACAACTCCTAAAAACCTCGTTCATCTCATTTGTGAAACATAAAGGACATTAGTAATGAACACGATTGCAGGCATCTCAACTTTTGAGAGCAAGACAACAAAATCTTGGCTTCGTATACTCATTGAAAGCGTTGTGGCGCTTGCTGGAGCGTTGGTTGTAACGGGATTGATAGATGTCTTCCGACTCTATCCGAGTATCCCCAATATATCTATTCTCTACTTGCCAGTGATTCTCTTTCTGGCAAGTATCTTTGGTCTCTCCGCGGCTGTTGTGGCATGCCTGACCGCAGTTCTTTCCTTCGACTACTTCCTGGTCCCCCCTCTCTATACGTTCACCATTGACCGTTGGGAGGAATGGATTGCGCTGCTCATTTTCCTGGCAACAGCACTTTTCACAAGCCAGTTGATGGTGGTCATACGCGAACGTGCGGCTATAGCACAACGCCGCGAGCAAGAGGCGCGAATTCTCTATGAGTTGGTTCATCTCAGCAACTCGCAGGAACGTTTCGAGGATTTACTAGAATTTTGTAATGAGTCGCTGATTCGGGTCTTCGCCTCGTGGGGAGTGCGTGCATGCGGAGTATTGTTCTCGGATTCGGTTGGAACGCTTACTCATTCGGTCGAAGCTTCAATAGAAAGTAAAGGAGTAGACTTGACGCCCGAACAACGGTTGATAGCTATTCAGTCGATGACTCAGGGACGGATGCTTGAGAAGCGCATCCCACCAACCCCGGACTACCAGGATACAGTCAACCGAGTCAGTCAATATAGTAAAATTGGACCAATCACCATTTTGCGCTTCATACCATTAAAGGCTGGCAATCAGGTGATTGGAGTACTCTGTCTTCGTATTCAGCATCCAGTCTCCTGGTTTTCCAGTATCGAGCGTATGCAAAGTGAAGCATCTGCCTCGCACATGAACTTCTTCTGGGCTTTTCTTGCACAGACAGCATCGATCCTCGAACAGAATCTCCTTCATGTAACCACTCAATCGAGTGCTGAATAAATCTAAGGAAGCATGGAAAACATATGTTTTCCATGCTTCCTTAGATTTATTCAGCTTACAGGTTTGAGCCATTATCCGCGCCAACACCCATATAGCCACTACTTCCCTGATGAATATGCTTCTACTGCTCAGTCGCGGCTTCAGTGCTATTCTCTACAGCAGTAGGTATATCAACACCACCTCCCGTAGCCGCACCGCTGGCATCGTAAAGTTCTCCTTGGCTGATTTGCATCGCCAGCGTCGTTAGCCCCCTACATTTCCCTGTGAGTTGCCTCAGGACGCTGTGGTGGATAGACCAGATATGAAAGACCCCAGCCAAGCATCATCAATACATAAACAGAACCAATCAGCATATGCACCGTCCAAACGACGGGCATGGTGACAGAGACCCAGATCATGTACACAGCGTAGGGAGCAGCAGCGGCAATCAGAGAAAAGAGACGCATCTGTAGAATACGCGTTGAAGAGGGTTTCAGATACCAGTAAGCCAGATCAACGAGCATGCCTCCGAGCAAAAAGACGGGAATTGTAAACCATTGCTGGTTCATGACTGATAAGCAGACAGCGACAACACCAAGGATATAGGTAAACATTCCTGGCTTGAGCGTCCAGAAGCGTGAAACATGCAGCGCGAAAAACGTGAATAACGCAGCTTGAATAGCTATACTACCAATTGCCGCTGTCTGTCCAACATCGAAGGTGAAAGGCGTTGTCACAGGCCACGTTCGAGTGAAGACACTGAAAGGCTGAAGAACATTTACCAGCATCACGTATGGAAGCAATACTGCCGTTGCAAGAAGAAAGTAGTCGCTAAAGTTGGAAGGGATAACTCTACGAACATACATTGAGTACAAAGGTCCCGTAGCGAACAGTGTGATACACAGTATTCCCGTGAGGTGCGTTGGGCTAAAGAGGGCGTCGAGATGTTGCTCCACTCCAAAAAGTAGGTGCCACGTCATGTCTCCTAATCCATCCAGCATCATAAGTGGCAGAGCAAGGTAGACAAGAGTGTATCCTCTTGGTATAGCTTCGCGCCAACTATTTGTGCGGCGTCGATTGATGACGAGAACGGTGGCAAGGCTTGCTACTAAGGCTAAGAGTCCAGAGTAGAGGATAGCATGCCAGGGTGTCCAAAACGTCTCAAGGCGAGCGATGTTGTTATGCGCCCATGCATCGGTAAAAGTTCCGCCGATAAGCCATAACACAGCAACACAAAAAATAATATCGAATTTCTTACCTGCAATAATCGGTCGAGTTCCTTGAGCCTGTTGACTGGAGAGAGCTTGAACACTCATTCGCTGCTTCCTTTCATTTTGAAGAAACCTATTTTTATGGACTGTAGTTCCAAACACAACAAAATACAACACAAGCAATTTATTATGGCACGTAGAGACAGTCAATAGCAAATGCTTTGTGTTGTATTTCGTTATAACCATTCAAAACAGTAATGTAACTTCCGCAAATTCTAGCGTCCAATATCCTTGTATACAAATCGTACTGATGCCAGAGCTAGTGCTACCACAGCAGCAGCTAGAATGCCGAGCATGTTCCCTAGAGGCAAACCATGCACCAGTGGCGTCCCATAATAGTAGAAGGCCGAGAGTCGCAAGACTCCATCCGATAAGTTCAAATCTGGCCCAATAAAGGTGATGAAGAACCAGATGACCAGCAAAAAGCTTAACAGACCAGTATCAATCGCTGTACGTAGCCATCCTGAAAGCAGGTAGCCGAGAGCAGCCATCAGCAAACCCAATGGAATGATTGAAAGTGTTGCGGCAGTCAGATTGCCACCATCAAACGTCAAACCAGACGCTACCGCAGCCAGTACCGTTACAACAAGCGTCAATACTCCAATGAAGACCGTTGCAGTGGTGAGTGCAGCAAACCTTCCCAGGATTACCTGCACACGAGGCTGAGGTGTGGACAGTAGCAGTTCGAGCCGTCCATCCTCTTCGTCAGCCGACCAACGACTGGCTTGCGTAACCGCAAAAGCCATCATCAGCACAGGTAAGAAGACAAAGAGAAAACTCAGGATCGTCGCGTTTGTGTTAATGTCGCCGCCGCCGACCTTGCTGATCTCGGCCTTCAAGAGTGGCGAACTTGCATATAAGCTCGTCATCTGTGTTTCAATCTGCTTGACAGTGAACACCATAAATCCAGCAAAGCCAGCAATACCTAGCGTCCACCAAAGCATCGGAGCCACGACCATTCTCAGGCTGCGCGTATAGACCGAGCGCAACGACCATGCATTGACTGGTAGTCTGTATTCAGGCCGTGTCGTCCGCGCAGGTAGGCGTAGAAAGCCCGGTAGCGCAACCGTCGCTCCAATATCGCGCCGCACAAAGAGCCAAGTTGCGGCTCCGCTCAAGAGAACGCTTAATGCTAGCATAAGCAGCATCGCACCAGCATTTGTGCCGTAGGACGGAATGAGCGGCTTGCTTTCATTGTAGTAATAGATCGGCGACAAGCGACTGATCCACTCAGCGTCGGGAGAAACACGATGCACCATATCCAGAGCAATAAAAAGAACTAGCAAGCCACCGGTGATGCCAGATGAGGTGCCGCGCTCCAATGTGAATTGAGAAAGAAACAGTGCAATGGACCCGAAAACACCACAAGCGAGAACTACATTCAGAGCAAAGAGTACGGAGTCGCCAAAGCCAAAATTCGCGTTGGTACTTTTGCCGCCTGCAAAGGTGAATAAGGCAATCAGCAGACCCATCAAGAGCAAAGCGACCCACATTGCTGCAAGTTTCTCCAGCACGACGCGCACACGTCCACGCGGCAGCGAGAGCAGGACATCCATTGAGCCGCGCTCCTCTTCACCACGTAGCATGCGACTACCGACTAAAAGTGCCCATATAGCAATAACCAGAATCGTTAAGCCGTACTTCCAGGTCGCATAGCCGCCAACGGTGTCAACCGCGACTGGCGCGGCAAGCCAGGGGAACGAGTTCGCCAGACTGACGACTGAGGCTCGCGCCTGTGGTGTTGTTATCAGCGATGGGACAGCAGCCAAAACTACATACATAAGGAGGCCCATGCCTATGCCCCAGCCAAGAATGGCAACGCGGAAATCGCGCAGCGTTTTGAGGAAGATGCTACTAAACCACATGGCTCGCCTCCTTGGTGGCTTGATTGTCTCCCTCATAGTAGCGCAGGAAGATGTCTTCAAGGCTGGGTTCGTGGCTGGTGAGCGTGACGATGGGATGTTGTGCCGCCGCTTTGACGACGGTATCCAGCGCACCCAATACCGTTACACGCAACGTATGACCATCGGGAAGTTGTTGCACCTGCTCCACACCTGGAAGTTGCTGAAATGCCTCGACGGGAACTACATCGGCAAAGGTAATCACAACTTCGAGACGCTTGATATCCTTGAGTTCTGCTACGCTCCCCACGCGCACCAGTTGCCCTTCACGAATGATGCCGACGCGGTTGCATGTTTGCTCCACTTCGGTCAAGATGTGTGAGGAGAGAAAGACGGTCTGACCAGCATTCCGCGCCTCGATCACCATATGGTCAAATTCTTGTTGATTGAGCGGATCAAGGCCACTCGTCGGCTCGTCCAGAATCAGTAGGCGTGGGCGATGCATAAACGCTTGAATCAGTCCAATCTTGCGCTTATTGCCGCTAGAATACTGACGAAATTTGCGCGTCGGGTCTACGTCGAAACGCTGAATCAATTGCTTGAGATACGTTTGATCGACTCCGCCACGTAGATGCCCTAAGTACTCCAGAATTTGCCCGCCAGTCAGGTTTGGATCGAGTGAAAGTTCTCCTGGCAAGTAGCCGATCAACTTTTTGATTGCGACTGACTGTTGCCAGCAATCTAGTCCGGCGATGCGCGCGGTGCCGGAGTCTGCGTGCAGAAGTGCCATGAGCAAGCGAATAGTAGTGGTTTTGCCCGCGCCATTGGGACCGAGAAAACCAAACACCTCGCCCTCTTCCACACGGAAGGAGACATTGAGAATGCCGCGCTTGTTGCCATAGCGTTTGGTCAGTCCCTCACCTTCGATGATTGCTGTCATGAGAATGTCCTCCTATTTACTCCGATGATTGTTTGATGTCCTTCTGGACGTTGTTCAGCCACTCGTCCAGAGCGCGTTTGCCCTCAGTTGTATCACTGGGCAACTGATCAGGTGAGAGCCAGCGACGTAGCAGGTCGCTGAGTGCCTCAGTCAATTGCTCTAATGGGGGGGTGCGATCCGGGCTGATGATATCGGTTGCGTTAATGAGGCCAACTTTCAGAGCGGTCATAAGATGGATGATAACGGAAACGGGAAGATCGGTACGTATAAGTCCTGCGTTCTGCAAGTGAACAATGTAGCTATCAGCATCACCTACCATTTGATTCATTGTCTTCTGGTCAATGGAACTCAGCAACCCCTGGAAGATGTCCGTCTGCCCCTTCACAATGGCAGCCATGAGCGGATTGGCAGAAGCGGCAACAAAGGTATGCGCCCATTGACGATGAGCCAGTCCACCTTCTGGATCGGCGGCAACGCGCTGTCTCACCTCGGCACTCACCCGTTGTTGTTCGCGCATGATCGCGGCACGAAACAGCTCGCTTTTACCCTTCCAGTGCAAATAAATCGTCCCCTTGCCAACCCCTGCATCGTGAGCCACATCATCAATCGTCGTCTTGCGATACCCCCAACGTACCAGCAATGCAGCAGCGACATCGAGCAGATGCTCTTCGCGCAGCTTGCGCTCGTCATCCTCAGCACTAACTTCGTCCAGCTGATTGCTCTGTTGCTCGTCAAGCGGTATTGAATTGAGGGTTTCTTTGCTCGTTGCCATATCTTCCTGTATTTCTCTTAGCTCTTCCATGACTCAATGGATAAATGACTAAATCAACGCTTCTGGTCAAATTGTAGGTAAAAAAATGCCAAAAGTCAAGGACTTCCACAAATTGCTTGAGTGTCACCTTTTCTTTTGACATATACAGACTTAGACTCCACAAATCCGCTCGATGACTTCTCGCGCCACCGACCGATCTACGAAGTTACCTCGCCAAGCCACATGCTGGTCGGGTCGCACGAGGAGCAACGAAGCTCCGTAGCGTTCCTCCAATGCCTGACCACGTAGCTCAAGCACAGCCAGTGGTACTCTACGGACTTCAGCGGCCTCGATAAAAGGAGCCACATTAGCATCATCGCGGAGGCGAAGCAGCGAGAATCCGTTCCCCAGTCGATCATAGAGCGAGAATCCGTCTGGGAACCAGAGGTGCGGCAGCCGCGCTCCCGGTCGTGCCGTTGGCTGATAATGTTGGCCTTCGGGGACAAGAGGCGTTCCATCATCAATAATGACCGACGACGCATCATATTGATAGCCCAGCACGAGTCCCAGGCTGTGGAACTCGCGGTCTTTGGCGGCTTGGATACTCCGAGCCGCCGTATGTCGTGCTCGCTCACCGACGGAACCAGGGGCTTCCATGTCGGGATTGACCAGTTCAGGAGCCAGGACGCTCATATTTGCCACCGCCTCCTGGATGGTGCGCTCAGCAATAGGTCGCCGCTCCACCTCGTAACTTGCGAGCAGAGCCTCTCCACCCCAGCCACGAAGTACCGCCGCCAGTTTCCAGCCGATGTTGACAGCATCGCCGATACCCGTGTTAAAGCCATGTCCACCCCAGGGCGGATTGAGGTGCGCGGCGTCGCCTGCCAGAAAGACCCGACCACTCCGATAGCGGTCCGCCAGCAACATGCGTGCAGTCCAGGGATCGGTTCCCAGGACCTCTACATCGATCTCGGCTCCGACGAGGCCACGTACCAGGGCTTGAGGATCGGCCTGACCAGCCTCGGCAGATACTCCGTTGGCACCAGCCCACCACACATCCTCCAAATCCATGCGGCCCATTATTCCTGGGCGAGCCGGATTAAGTACCCAGTATTGAACGGCGGGTCCATGAGGCTGTCGCTCCGCCAGTCCTGGTGCCCGAAAGATCATGCCGAAGTTTGGACGCGAATCGGAGCTTCCTACATAATGTGTACCAATTGCGGCACGGACGGTACTACGGGACCCATCACACCCAATAACATAAGATGCCTCGATCTGCCGCTGCTCGCCCCGCTCGTTGACAACGGTTGCCCACACACGGTCATCGTCCTGTATGAGAGTGGAGAGCGACCAGCCGAGGCACAGGTGACATGATGGCAAGTCAGCAACCGCCTCCCGCAGTACCTCCTCAACCAATGGTTGCGCGATTTGCTGTCCCGATTCCGCACATTCCTCGTTCCGCTCTGGTGAAAGCCCAAAACACCGAGTGAAGCGCATCACCTCATGACCAAGCAGAGTGGTGCAAAAGACGACATCCTGTGACCACTCCACTTTGAGTGGTGCCACCTCACGAATGCGCTCGGCTAATCCCCAGCGGCGAAAATGTTCCATCGTCCGTACACTGGTTGTCTTGGCACGCGGCGTGAGTCGAGAGACAAGTAATCTCGGCTCGACGACTACGCACTGCACGCCTCGTTGCCCCAACTCAACCGCTGCGCTAAGTCCGACAGGGCCGCCTCCGACGATGAGAACCTCGGCCTCCGGCGGAAGGTCAACTTGCCTCTTCTGGTATCCGTTACTCATACGTAACCCTCCTTCCGCCTTATCGAACTTGCACTCCTGCTACCCATACATTCCGAACGGAGCGAGTAGCACTAATATTCTGGGTCGGATCGCCCTCAACGAGCAGCAAGTCCGCTCGGTGCCCCGTTTCAATGCTCCCACGATCTGTGAGTCCGAAGTACTCAGCAGGGAGAACTGTGGCAGAGCGTAGTGCCTCCACAGGCGTCAGTCCAGCCTCAACTAGCAATCCTAATTCCTCATGAAGCGATTCCCCAAATACTTCCCCGTGTTGAAGCCTTACATTCGTAGATGGAGCAGTTCCTTGATACGCATCCGTTCCAGCCATGATTGGTACACCTGCCCTATGGAATGCTGAGACCGTCCGGCGAGCATGAGCATAATCAACATCAAGGCCACTTGCCCTTCGGCGAGCGGTCATTTCTGCTATACCCACCACAGTACGCATCGCAATTAACGTTGGCACCGATACGATGCCTCGCGTCGCAATTGAGTGTGCCAGGATATCGTCAATGTCTGCATCCAGGGGAGCATGTGTAAGAACGTCTATCCCCGCATCGGCAGCAAGAATGAATGCGGAGACGGACGTGACATGTGCAATCGCTTTGAGACCTGCTTGATGGGCTGCCTCGACCAGTGCAGCGATGGTAGCCTCATCAAACACAGCGGACCCTCTGACATCAGGGTCCTCCACAATCACTTTAATGTAATCAGCCCCTTCCGACACACGATCAGCCACAAAGCGGCTCGCATCCATTGGGCCTGTCACCGCACTCGAAGCTGGATAGCCCATGCTAGTTATCGCCATACCTCTGGGGGCGCTGGCAATGTTTCCTGCGCCACGGATATCGGCTAATCCTGGCTGATGACGCAACGCGTTCGTTACAGCCATCGCTTGCGCTCCCATGTCGAGCATAGTTGTAATGCCCCACTGTGTGCCTTGCTCTAAATTAGCGAAACTTGACAGATGGACATGGCAGTCGATCAAGCCTGGGAGCAAGGTTCCATGCTGCCCATCAACCGTCGTGTCAGCCGTCGTTGCATTCGAGATGACTCCATTGTCAATGACCACCGTGCGTTCCTCGGTCAAGGCGTTGCCATCAAACACTTTGACGTTCGTAATAGCGATTGCTTCAGGCATACGTACCATTCCTTCTTTTTATAGACAGATTTTTACTTCGTATCAAAGAGGAGTCATCCTCTCTCGCGTACTCCAAATCGGCACGAAGACCGTCATGCTGGCTGAGTTGTTGCATGCACCGTGACAGCGAGTGTCTTCAGACCTCTGATGACGTTGTTCAACTTTCGCGTGCTTGCACCCAGCTCGAACCGCTCCACGCGTCGTGCCAATGCATTCAGGACCGCCTGACCCTCCAACCGTGCGAGACTTGCACCCGCGCATAGGTGGACTCCATAGCCAAAGCCAAGATGACCGGACGTAATGCGCGTCACATCGAAGGTGTCCGCATGCTCCCATTTGCGCTCATCACGATTTGCAGACGCGAACAGCACGACGATGCGTGACCCTGCTGGAATCGAGATTCCCTCCACTTCATAGTCGCTAGTTGCCTTCCGACTGAATCCTTGGATCGGGGACTCCAAACGCAGAACCTCCTCAAAGGCATTCGGGATGAGTGAAGGATTCTCGCGCACCCGATGCCACTGGTCAGGATAGTGACCAAACAACCAGATGGCACTACCAACCGCGCTAATCGTGGTATCCAACGACGGGACCAGATACGCCGTAAATAGTTGTGGGCACTGTGCCTCCGTAATTCGCCCGTCTCGTTGTGCTTCAAGGACCCCGGCTCCAAAGCTTCCTGGTTGCAGGTTGCCTGTTACTGCGATGTGCTTCGCATAATTAAAGACTTCTGGTGCCATTTGTAACGCGTGAATGCATCGCTCATTCATGGGACCCATCGCGTTGAACGTCGCCTCTGCCCATTTCAGCATGTGTTCACGCCCCTCTTGAGGCAAACCGATGAAGTCGGGAACAATGGACAGAGGAAGTGCTTGCGCCAAGTCCTGCACGGCATCAAACGAGTGCTGCGCCACCAGTCGCTCAACCAGTGCTTCGGCTCGCTGGTCGATCATCTCTTTGGTGGGGCGCAGAGCCTGTGCAGTCATGCGAGAAGCAACCACGTTACGTAGGAGATCGTGAAGAGGCGGATCAGAACCCAGCGTATTTCCCTGCATTGCCGTGTTGAGGGGATCGTTGAGTGCTACACCCGAAGCCGACGAGAATGTCCTCCAATCTCTGAGTACAGCACGGACAGAGTCGTAGCGAGCAACGACCCACACGTTGTAGCGTTCGAGCCACACCGCTGGTCCAGCTTCACGAAGGCGTCGATAGTGTTCATAGGGTTCAGCCAGCACATCATCACTGTACAAATCGATATCTGATGTCGGAATAGACGTTACCATTGTCCTCGTTCCTCTCTTACGGATAGACTCTTCTTGATCCAACGGTGCGTACTATAGAATGAAACACTGTACAAGCGTCCTCAACCCACCTGCTGGGAGCATAGACCTCGGATGTTTCCTACAGAGGAGATTGAGGAGTATCAAGCGGGACGCGCGGATCTATTGGACCTGGGGGCGGAAACTCGCCCGCATAGGCACGACGATGAATTTCTGCATGCGAAGCTCCAGCTTTACGAGCCACAACGATCTGCTCAGGATCGACAAACTTACCAATCGGGTCTGCCGCGAAGTCGGGCGAGGTACGCATCCACTCCTTCGATTGTGCCCAATCCCCAAAGTTGTCCACCTGGAGTTCTACGCTGTTCCCATCGGGATCGACGTAATAGAACGAGAGCGTCATGCCATGATCCAAGCTCATGTGTGGCGTAATTCCCAGTTCCTTTAAGGAGATGTAGGTATTGAGAAGATCGTCAATCGTCGCGTACTCAAACGCGAGATGATGCATTCCCGTATGAACCAATTTGCCCTCGTCATCGCTCATCTTCGATGATGTAAGGAGCGCGAGGCGATGGTTTGCAGCATCGTTGGTCAACCAAGCACCACCCGGAAATTGATAGATCGCTGTAAGACCAGCAACAGTAGTGTACCAGTCAATCATCTCCTGCATGTGTATCGTCTTGAGATTGACATGATGCAGAATAGGGAGTCCAAGAGTATTTTTCTCAAGTTCTTGTGACATTCATTTTCTCCTTGTCATCTGTGACGTAGTGTTACTTTAATGGAAAACTCTCAAGATGTAGTCTTCATCTCGTTCTTGAAAACGGATTTTTGTTTTTTACATACGTGTGCTTCTTTTTCCGTCCACCAGAGCTTCCTGGCCTCGACGCGTTTGTCTCCTGGGCTGCGTAGCCTCAGAGAGAGGCGTATCCGCTCCGATGATCTGTAAGGCCATGCGTATTGCTACGGGATCGAATTCTGGTGCCATCTGCCCAAGCACCGTGAGGGCAGTACGTGCGTAGTGGCGTGCCAGGAGAGAGGCTGCATGGTCAGCTTTTCCTTCGATACAGGCACCGGCAATAGAGCGATGTTCGGCGGCGATGGCTTCTGCTGAACGCGTTGGGTAGTGCTGACTGACCAGACGGTAGTACAGACGCCTATAATATTCGCACTGATCGGAAAGGCTCGCGATTCTCTGACGCATCGAGTCCTCGACGTGGCGAACAAGAAGTCCATGAAAGCGGCGATGCGGCTTCTCCCAGACATTCAGGTCCATGTGATGCGTTGCCGCCTCATCGAGTTCAGTGAGTGTTTGTTGAAGGGTCTGTACGTCTGACTGAGTGATACGTGGAACCGTCAAACGAATCCCCAGAGCTTCCAACAGGATACGATTGGCATACAGCGAGTCAACAATGGATGATTCAAAAGAAGGAACTCTCGCCCGTTGATTGTGCTCAGCGTCGATCAACCCTTCTTTCTGCAGCATACGTAGTGCCTCGCGTAGTGGAATACGGCTGACACCCAGCGACTCAGCTAGCTTAACCTGGGAGAGCATCGAGCCAGGGGGAAACGCGCCATCAAGAATCATGGTTCGCAAGCGTGTATAGAGAGGAAGAACTCCGTTCTCTCCAGCAGATTCGCTCTGGAACGTGTCCGATTGCAGGAAAAGCAGATTATCGGTATCATTCATATGTTCGCTTCTCTCCTCTGCTTCAATGGTCCCCACGCTTCACCGGATTGCGAAGACGCCCAATGCGCTCAATCTCGACCTCGACCACATCTCCATCCTGAAGGAAGAGAGGTGGTGTGCGCTTGAAACCCACGCCCGATGGCGTTCCTGTGGCGAGAATGTCGCCAGGTTCTAGGGTCATCAGCGAACTGAGAAAGGCAATAGCCGACGCGACGGAAAAAATCATGTTCGCTGTGTTCTCATGCTGGACTTCTTGCCCATTCACCCATGTATTGAGGGTGAGCATTTGAGGATCGGGAATCTGAGATGCGGGGACAATTCCAGGTCCCATAGGAGCAAAGGTATCGAGTGCTTTGCCCGCCGTCCACTGACTCGTTTGCATTTGTATGTCGCGTGCTGTGACATCGTTCATGATGCTATATCCCGCGACATAGTGCAGTGCCTCCTGTTCGGTCACGTCCTTGCAACGCTTGCCGATAATGACGGCTAACTCCCCCTCATAGTCGATAAGTTTACTTACACGGGGCAAGAGAATAGGACTGGTCGGACCCGTTAAACTGTTACGGAACTTGGCGAAGACCAATGGAACAGTAGGAAGTTCTTGCTGAGCTTCCGCTGCATGCTCACGATAGTTCACGCCAAGACAAAGAATTTTATCCGGGTCGGGCACAGGAGGACCAAGCTCAAGCGTGTCGAGCGCAAGGACATGATTCCCCGCTTCGAGCTGTTGATTTGCCCAAACACCCATCTCATCTAGCAACGGCAAGAGTTCTCGCACGGAGGAGTGGGAGTTTCCATCGCGTGAGACATATGCACTCATATCAACGACCGCCTGGTCGCGCATCATACCAGCATGCCAGCCGCTATCTGAATCACGCAACCGATAACTCACCAGCATCATAATAAAAGCTCCTCTTCAGCAATCTGTATACAGATTTACAAAAATACTATGAAATTATCCTCTACTTTGAACACTTCTATCAGTAAGTGTATACAGATTTTCTAAATTTGTCAAGATGACCTTTCGTGACTTTACTCTCCACACAACTGATTCAAACTCGTTAGCCGAGGTAAAGAGGGAAGTGATTTGCGATTCAAAGACGCTCTCTCGTCGCGAACTTGAACGCCTGACACGCCGTTATACAACTGAAATCGCGGTTCTTCTTAGTCCAGATGGCGATATACCAGCACCTGATATGAACCGCATTCTCAACACGCGTGGCGTTGTCGTTGTTCCTGACATTCTGGCAAATGCAGGAGGAGTAACCGTGAGCTACTTCGAGTGGGTGCAAGGATTGCAACGGTTCTTATGGGAGGAAGACGAGATTAACAGACGTTTAGAAACAATTCTGTTGCGAGCATACCGCCAAGTGTATATGAAAGCGAAGCAGGAATGGACAAGTACAATTCTCGTCGGTGCTATGCTCCTCTTTCTTGTACCCGATGTTTTCTCATTATGCGTCTTGAAATCGGTGAACCTAAATATGGGAGAACTGCTCATCTTCAAGACGCTTTAGACAATGCAATTCTCAACTCCGCGAATTGAGAAGTTTTTGTAACCTGAGTAAGAGAGTGTTGTCATTGTGAAAAGGAAGAAAAAACACCTGTTATAAACACATCTATGACCTACTAGAGTGGTCGGAGGTATCTTCACTTATGAGTAAGCAGGAGCCATTTGCTAATGCATTCTCTCCGCGCAGTCGGCGGCGTTTTCTTCAACAAGCGGGTACACTTGGTGTTTCTTCGCTTGCACTCACATCATTTTTAGAGGCATGTAATAGTGCTTCTGGTACATCAAGCACGAGCAGTGGCGTCAATATGGCAGGACCAATTGACATGCAGACCCTTATCACGAATGCAAAGAAGGAAGGGAAGCTACAAGCAGTGGGTATTTCACCGGAATGGGCCAACTACAAAGACACACTCACAGCCTATGCCGCGAAATATGTACCAGTCGAATATCAGGCACAAGCACTTTTTTCGTCTGCACAGCAGCTTGCAGTATTCACCAAGTCGAAAACTCATCCACAAGGAGACATCAGCGACGCGGGCTTTAAATTCGGTGCGCGAGCGGTGAAGCAAGGGCTTGTGGCACCGTACAAACACGCACATTGGGCTGACATCCCCGATGCTCTCAAAGACCCTAATGGCTACTGGTGTACCGAGTACTACGGGACAGAAGCGTTTGTTATCAACACGGATCTCGTGAAAAATCCACCAACCTCATTCAAGGAGTTGCTCACGGGCAACTATAAGAATCAGGTCGGTATCGACGGTGATCCGCGCCAGTCCAACGATGCTTTCATCGGGGTCTACTCGGCTGCTCTTGCTATGAGTGGAAGCCTTGATGATATTCAACCTGGTATTGACTTCTTCAAACAGTTAAAGCAAAAGGGCAATTTCACTCCAGCCTTTAGCACCCTCGCCAATATGACGAAGGGAGAGGTTGCAATTGGTATCATGTGGGACTTCGCCGGACTTGGGTACCGAGACATCCTCAAAGGGAAACCCAATCTCAAGGTTATTATTCCTTCCGATGGTTCCATTGCCGGTCCTGATATCTCCTTCATCAACAAGACTGCGCCAGACCCCTTTTCTGCCCGCTTGTGGATTGAATACATCTACTCCGATGAAGGACAACTCTCCTATCTGAAAGGCTATGCACATCCTGTGCGATACCAGAAATTGGTAAGTGAGGGCAAGATACCAGCAGAGCTTGCGGCAAAGCTGCCTGCGGCGGAGCAGTATGCGAATGTCAAGTTCGTTACCGACGTTTCTAAGCTCTCAAAGGCTTCGGACACCTTGCTACAAAATTGGTCTTCCGCTATCGGTCAATAGTTTGTAGAGAAAGAGAGTTTGCCGCCATGTAGAGACAAGGCGCAACTCCGCACGGCGACAAGCTCTCATCCATCTCTGTTTTCTGTAGGAGGTAGGAATGCAAATACCTGCGTCATCCGAAGCTTCGACGACAACGACTCTAGCGCAAGCTATTACAAGGACGCGACGAAGATTTCGCCTCAGTTACTCGCTCGTTAGCTGGTTAGGGCTACTCCCGTTTTTGCTGTTTTGTTTCTTATTCGAGTTATTACCCGCCCTTATCATTATTCAAGAGAGTTTTGTCAATAGCGATACTGGCGCATTTACGCTCAGCAACTTTCAACACCTGCTTTCAAGCGTTACCTATCTTCACTCATTTCAAAACAGCATTAGTCTTTCAGTTGTCACGGCACTCATTGGCACCTGTGTGGGCTTTTTCGCAGCCTATGGAGTGTACAATTTACAGGCAACGTGGCTCAAAAATCTGTTAATCAGCTTTTCGAGTATTGCGGCAAACTTTGCCGGTGTACCGCTTGCATTCGCTTTTGTGTCAACACTCGGCGTCACTGGCCTTGTCACCATACTCATACAACAAGTGTTTCACTTTAGTATCTATGATGCGGGCTTTAGCCTCTACAGTTTCGTGGGACTCGTCCTTGCCTATACCTATTTCCAGTTGCCGCTAATGGTTCTCTTAACTGTTCCAGCCTTCAATGCACTCAAACCAGAGTGGCGTGAAGCAGCGACGAACCTCGGCGCATCAAATGCAACCTACTGGCGACGTGTGGCTCTTCCTGTTCTCTTGCCCTCACTGATTGCGGCGGCTATGCTCCTGTTTGCAAACTCGCTTGGCGCTTTTGCTACTGCATATGCATTAGCACAAGGCAACATTAATCTCGTAACGATCCAGATCGCGTTTGCCATCGATGGCAATGTTAGCATTGATCCTGGACTAGCGAACGCACTTGCCGTTGGTATGTTCTTCGTCTTACTACTCGCGGTTACACTCTATACAGCAATGCTCCGTCGTGCAAGCAGATGGCAAGGAAGGTGAGCATCATGAGCAGACAAAGAAAACAAACACTACGCCTTCCATTCAATTGGAATGTCCTCTTTCTTGTACTATTTGTACTCTACCTTATCATTCCGTTGGGAACGACACTGCTCTTTGGTCTTTCGGGAGGACAAGGTATTGATTTTAGTAGCTATCAGCAAATATTCGCCGATAAGGATTTCTCAAGTACGTTGCTGCTCTCACTAGAGTTGTCGCTCGCCGCGACCATCCTTGCGGTAGCTCTAGTGACGCCGACAGTCTATTGGATGCAGTTGCGTGTGCCGCAAGCTCGCCCGCTACTGGATTTTCTCTCGCTCGTTCCATTTGCGGTGCCAGCAATTTTACTAGCGGTGGGACTGAGCGAGGTATACAGCGGATCGAATATCTTCATTAATGTTCTTTCACTTGGCCTCGTGCCGCTACTGAGTAATCCACCATTTACCATTATCAACACACCGCCATTGTTGGTCTGCGCCTATGTCATTGTCTCGCTGCCAACCGTCTATCGTCCGATTGATAATAGTCTGCGTGCAATCAATACACGCGTGCTAACAGAGGCAGCGTACAGTCTTGGTGGTGGCTGGTGGCGCACATTTCTGACAATTGTATTACCCAACATTCTGCCAGGCATAGTTAGCGCAGCACTACTGACCTTCTCAACAGCGATGGGTGAATTTACGCTTTCCTCGCTGTTCGGTATCTATGTCTTTCCGATTTACCTGAGTCAGGTAGGACAAAGCGAGGCACATAAAGCTGCCTCGCTCTCGATTCTCAGCTTTCTCTTCACTCTTGTCTGTGGACTTATCATTCTCCTTTTTGTTGGACGCAGAACAGGTGTCAGACAACAAAATGTTCAAGTTGTAGCAATAAAATAGAGGTGAAACAATCATGGCTTTTCTCCAGCTCACGGGCATTGCAAAGTATTTCGGCTCGACTGCTGCCGTCGAACATATCGACCTTGCTCTCAATGAGGGTGAGTTTCTGACGCTACTCGGTCCAAGTGGTTGTGGTAAGACTACCATTCTACGCATGATCGCGGGCTTCGAGATACCTACGGAGGGGACGATTATACTTGATGGAGAAGACATCACTCGCCGCCAAGCTAACACACGTCCGATGGGGATGATCTTCCAATCCTATGCACTCTTTCCACATCTGACCGCATCTCAGAATATTGCGTTTGGGATGCAAATCAAAAAACTGCCTAAAGACAGGGTGCAGCAGCGTTGTGACGAACTGCTGGGGCTGGTAGGACTTAATGAGGTAGGTTCGCGCTATCCGCATCAACTCTCCGGTGGGCAGCAGCAGCGTATCGCAATTGCTCGTGCGCTCGCTATTGAACCCAAAATACTTCTGTTGGATGAACCTCTTTCAGCACTCGATGCCAAAGTACGCGTTTCTCTGCGTAACGAGATTCGACGCATACAGCAGCGACTCAAGATGACGGCAATCTATGTCACGCACGATCAGGAAGAGGCACTGGCTATCTCTGACCGTATCGCGGTAATGGCAAAGGGCAAAATTGAGCAACTTGGTCAGCCAGAGGAAATTTATAGCAACCCAAGTAGTGTTTTTGCGGCGACATTCGTCGGAGATAGCAATCAACTCAACGGCATCGTTGAGTCTGCGTCACAAGGTGTATGCAAGGTCGGGAAGTACACAATATCTACTTCGCGTCTTGAACATCTGCACGATGGGTCGCGCATACTCATCCTTGTACGACCAGAAGAGGTTTCTTTGCTGGCAGCGACTGACGGAGAGATAGTCCCCAGCACAGAGAGAACAGAGGGGGACAACAATCGTATCGCGGGTGTGATCGAACTGCGGACATTCCTAGGGTCATTCACGCGTTTCCATGTACTTACTCATGACAATACTACGCTGATAGCAGATATGCCGAACCATCTATCGAGGACCTTCGAGGTAGGGCATAAAGTTGTGCTTTCGTTCGCACCCGACGACTGTCAAGTCTTTCCACTCGACCCACTCAATGCTGAACTGAAGGTAGAGGGAGAATCAGTCCTTACTTCACCAACCCCTTACGCCTCATCTGATCAAGGTCGAACTCGACGGGCATGATAGGACTGATTTTTGCCTTGTCGCAGGCCCAGCCGACGAGTGAGAAACCTAGGTGTAGCCCCTGCGCGATCTCTTTCGACTGACTTGCGGCGGCGAGGCGTAGACATTCTTGCCATTGTTCGAGCATCGCGCCTTCGTCGAGGTGCGCCTCGTATCCTTGTAGTAGTGCTTCATGGGGTGCGAAGTCGTTGTAGTTGAGTTGAAGCGTTGCGGCGATCAAGAATAGCCAGTAGCCGACCTGACTGCCCTCAAGAATGGTGTCGGGTACTCGTCCGGCATGCACATGTTCGCCGTTTTGTACGTCCACCAACTCTTGTAGTTCGTCGGCGAGACGCGAGACCAAGTAGCCCTGGCTATGCTCTTGCAGGAGGCGCGAGGTATTTGATTGTTCGCTCATGTCGTGGTCACGCAGGTAGAGGTAGACGCCGTAAAGTTGCCTCATCTTGACTCGTAGCTCTTCTGGCACTTCGATATGCACATGTTCTTCGTCTATATGAAATTCATCTTCTTGAGAAGAGGGCGCGTTTGTTGGCTCTGCAGAAGTGTAGTGTGCGTATACTTTTTGAGGATCGAAAACGCGTTCTGCGATAGTTTCATATGAGCCATCAGACAACAAACGGCGATAGTAGCAGCTTTTGTAGCCTTCGTGACAGGCTGCTCCGCCATGTTGTACGACACGGAGCAGGAGGCTGTTTTCTTCGCAATTCACGAATATATCGCGTACCTCTTGCACATTGCCCGATTGCTCACCTTTATGCCAGAGAGTGTTACGCGAACGACTGAAAAAATGCGTCTGACCCGTCTCGCGTGTTTTTTGCAATGCCTCTTCGTTCATAAAGGCAACCATCAACACCTCGTCCGTCGTATCATCCACGATGACGGTTGGAATAAGTCCCTGGCGATCAAACTGTAGCATAACGCTTTCGACTCGACTTTCTTACTCGAAGCTTAACACGGCCTCACAACAACATCTTTTGTTTGTAAATAGTGCTTGACATCACATACGCGAAACTCACCGAAATGGAAGATCGAAGCGGCAAGCGCGGCATCTGCCTTACCAAGAGCTAGCCCTTCGTAGAAATGTTCTAGCGTACCCACGCCGCCAGAGGCGATAACGGGTACGGATACAGCGTTGGATATCCTGGCATTCAGCGTTAAATCGTAACCTTGCTTGGTGCCATCGCGGTTCATGCTGGTCAGAAGAATTTCGCCTGCACCTAATGAGACACCCTGTTGCGCCCACTCCAATGCATCTTTTCCTGTTGGCGTGCGTCCACCGTGTACGAATACTTCGTAGCCGCTGGGCATTGTCGCGTTTGAACGTGCGTCGATGGCAAGCACGATACACTGCGATCCAAATTGTTCGGCGCCTGCTCGCAAGATGTCGGGATTCTGCACGGCGGAGGTATTGAGCGATGTCTTATCAGCACCTGCGCTTAGTGTCGCACGAATATCTTCAAGCGTGCGAATGCCACCACCAACTGTGACAGGAATAAATACTTGCTCGGCGGTACGCTGTACCACGTCGAGCATCGTCGTGCGTTTCTCATAAGAAGCTGTGATATCGAGAAACACGAGTTCGTCGGCACCTTCGTTATTGTAGAATTTGGCAAGCTCGACGGGATCGCCAGCGTCACGCAAATTCACGAAGTTGACACCTTTGACCACGCGCCCCTCGGCAACATCGAGACAGGGAATAATTCGCTTTGTAAGCACTCCAATTACCTCTCTAGCTCACGTATGGCGGCATGCAGATCGATATCGCCCGTATAAAATGCTTTGCCGACGACGGCACCTTCGACACCCATTGCCGCCAGCACATGTAAATCTCCCAGCGAACCGACGCCACCGGAGGCAATCAATGAATAGGTGTTGGTAGAGCGCGTAATCGCCTCTTGCATACGCGCAACAGCTTCAATATTGGGTCCAGTGAGGGCACCATCTCGCGCAATGTCGGTGTAGATGAAGCGACGCACCCCCAATGCGCTCAACTCAGTGGCAAGATCTGTCGCAGTTACCTCTGATGTCTCGCTCCAACCCGCAATAGCGATTTTGCCATCGCGTGCATCTAGCCCCACGACGATGCGGTCGCCGTAACGTGCAAGTGCCTCCTGTAGTAATGCACGGTTCGTGATTGCCACTGTTCCCAGAATCACACGTTCTACACCCGTATCAAAAACCTGCTCGATATGTTCCATTAAGCGCATGCCGCCGCCGACTTCGATGTGAATATGCGTCGCCTCTTTCATACGTCTAAACAGGTCGATGTTCACGGGATGCCCCTGTGTAGCACCGTCGAGATCGACGACATGTAACCATTTCGCGCCTGCTTTGTGCCAACGTTCGGCTACATGTACAGGATCGGTGTCGTACACAGTCGCTTGTGCAAAGTCGCCTTGATACAGACGCACACATTGACCGTCTTTGATGTCAATTGCCGGTAGAATAATCATCAATCCATTGGACGTGGAGACCCACCCGCGTTCACGCAACGGGAGGAGACGCCCTTCTCCTTTCTACTAACAAAGTCGAGGCTCGTTGAATCAATGTTATCTTCTTATACCCTGCACTTGCACTCACCTTCGTCCCATCAAGGGTGCGTACATCAAAGTAGCCTGTACGTCGTCTTCCAAACACGAAACAGACGTGTCCTTGATAGCGCACACAGTCAAAGAGGCGAAAGCCATGCACATACTTAGGCGCGGTGTTGCGCTGCCGCTGCCCACCTTTTCTGATTGTGGCCTTGTACAGTTGCCGATTGTTGCGCCTCACCAACTTGATCAGATGCCATGTCTCGTCTGAACTGGCGCGTGGATTTCCACTAATGCAGCGGGCATCGACCAGATGAGACTTCCTCAGTTTGTGGGCAATGCGCGTGTGCTTCGTCATATATCCATAGGTGAGATGCACATTCGGAAACGCTGCTTTGACTGCCTCGTAGATTCGCCATCGAATGATCCCCATCTGAGTCGCATCGCGCCAACTTGCGCTCCTCCGTATGATAAGATGCTCCTGGTGAGTGTGGTGAATGAGATCGTGACAGGTCTCGCACAGCGTGATGAGATTATCAGGACTATTCCCACCTGTCTTCCTGCTTTCAATGTGATGCACATTAAGAATAAGGTCTTTCGACGTTCCCTTGCACCACTGACAGGTATGGTTGTCCCTGGCAAGCACATACTCGCGTACATTCCAGAACCCTAACTGTGGCCCTTGTTGGTAGGCAACGCCTTCTATTTCAGGATGGCGTATCTTCTGTAGATCAAATTGTGCCACTTCAATAGTCGTCTTGCAAACGGGCAAGAGTCTGTGAACTAGCCGAATCGTCTTCATGTGGGCATCCACTTTGTGCTGGACGGATGGCGCAAACCAGCCCTGCGGTTTCCTGCGGTTGAGAAACCGTGCCTTACGATACCGCGTCTTACGACTTCGCCTAGCACGGCGAAACTGCTGCCGCGTGGCAATCACTTCCTGAATATCCGTGCGAGGCTTCACCTCAGCTTCAAAGAACACAGTGTTCTCAGTGGTAGCCGAGACGCCGATATGGTGGGTCCCTGCATCAACACCCAGCGAAACCTCCTGCTTATATCCACTACTGCCGTAGAGCAACTGAATGGTGAACGGCACCATGCGAGCAACTTTCGCTTTGCCCACTCGAAGTAAGAGCCGTGCCTGACGTGGCTGACAAGGCATCAAAGGTTGACCGTGACAATTCAATACGTAGACGAACATAACGCCTACCTCCTTTCGGAGTTTGGTACTCTTCGCCAATGTTGGATGAGCTTGTTCTGTCTGCAACACCGTTCCGACCCCTCAGAACTGTTAATCACAGACGGTAGAGCAACGAGCTAGAGTAGGCACCCATTGGTACCATGACCCACCCAACGGAGTTTTCACCAAGGCTAGTCAAGCAGGACTCGTTCACACAAGCCCATCGCGTAAACGCGATGGGGTTCTTGACGCTTGCACCCACTTTACAAAATTGCGTAGCAGTTGTAGCCCCAGCTTTCCACTCTTCTCTGGGTGAAACTGCGTTCCCCACACCTGCTCCGTTGCGATAACGCTACAATATGGTGAACCATACTCGGTGACTGCCGCAACTCCGCGTTGGTCTTGCGGCTCTACATAATACGAGTGTGCAAAGTAAAAGTAGGTGTCATCTGGAATGTCGGCAAAGATGGGTAAGTCTGCTTGCTGCGGTTGCACCTGATTCCAACCCATATGCGGAATTTTCGGACCATGTGGAATGCGCTTGACCGTGCCACGAAACAGACCGAGACCGTTGACTTCACCCTCGGCATGATGGTCTGCCAGCAGTTGCATGCCCAGACAGATACCGAGAAATGGGCGTCCGCGCTGTGTAGCTGTACGAATGGCGTCATCCAATCCATGTTTCGTCATTTCTGCCATCGCCGAGCCGCCAGAGCCAACGCCGGGCAGCACTACCGCCTCGGCCTCAGCAACAGTTGTAGGATTGTTCGTCACCTGTACGGTTGCGCCGACGTATTCGAGTGCTTTCTCGATGCTATGAATATTTCCTGCGCCATAATCAATTAACGCGATCATGCCCTTTGCCCTTCTCCTGAATCCTGGATACTATATCATTATTCCCCATAAATACAGCAAGTGCAAATCCGAGCCAGCCAACACTTACAGGCATGCGTTGCATATCTATCAAATTCATGGTCAACAGAGGACAGCACAGCAACGCCGATTGCATCAACTCCAACCAATTCTCAGGCAACGCGTTTTTGTCGCGTAACTGAGCAAGCAGAGGTGCAAGTAGATACTCTTGCTTTGTTCGTAATATTGCTTGACGAACAGGTGTAAGCGTGTAGTTATGCTCAACAACCAGCGTTGTTCCTTCGATACGTACCTGCATATCCAGCGTCTTTGCAATCTCAAATGGAAAGTACATCCATGTTGCAAACACGTTATGAAACAGTGGTTTCACGACATCGAACAATGGCGAATGACGGCCCGCAAAGGCTGGATCGAAGTAGAGATAGTCG
>CAXUGH010000033.1:22662-25654 GCA_964250365.1 uncultured Ktedonobacteraceae bacterium | reverse complement strand
TTTGCCTACGAGATGCTTGGTGGTAGGGACCGATTTATCGCGGCCTGGGGGGGGGGTGGGGACGGGGAACGCGCCACCGAAAAGTACCAATACCGACGTGTTCCCCCACCCAGACCTTACTCCAGAGCGTGATAAATCAGGCCCCTACAGTTTGGGAACGGCATTGGTTTTCGGCTATTCTGGCAATGGGCATTTACAGCGCACAATCGAGGAGGCCGAAGCAGTTGCGAGCATATTAGATGGTCAATGTTATCTTGAACATGACGCCACAATTGCTAGGTTGAGTGCCGAGGCTCCACAGAGTTCAATTATTCATATTGCCACACATGGGCAGAGCAGGTTGGACGCGCCAAACTTCTCTTCGTTGCTATTGGCGGATGGACGCCTCAACGCTATTGACGCCTTCGGTTTTGACCTGCAACACTGTGAACTTGTAACGTTAAGTGGTTGCGAAACAGGTCTCTCATTAAGTGGTGGTGGCGACGAGCAACTAGGTCTAGGTCGTGCCTTCCTCGTTGCTGGCGCAAAGTCCCTAGTCATGAGCCTCTGGCCTGTTGAGGATATGGCGACCAACGAACTCATGCAACACTTCTATCGCCATCTCTTGCAAGGCGAAGGTAAAGCACAGGCACTACGTTCGGCTCAACGGCATTTGTTGCAGCAACCTGATTATGTACACCCTTACTTCTGGGCCGCTTTTCGGCTCGTTGGCGATATTGGGTCGTTGACAGGACATCTGTAGTACACAATCAAGCGACATTTCTCACTCGCCACTTCTGGCGGCGAGTAAGAAATGTCGCTTGATTGTGTACTAACTTTTTGATGTCCCAAAATCTCCCCCCCACAGCGTTTCATAAGCGAATAGTGTAATAGTAGAGTAGTTATACATGGAGAAACCGACACATGAATATGCACGATCCCTATATGCACAACTCATTCTGGAATGAACAGCAGGTTGCGATTACCTTTCAGCTAGAGCCGATTGAACCTACTGTACAGGATGCATTAAGAGTTATTAGCAAACCAACATTTATTAAGAATCTAAACCTGGACAGATTGGGTAGCTATCTTGCCGGTCAAGGGTATATCCTCGACTCGTTCAAACCTGAAAACACAGCTATGCCCATTAGCTCTGATCGTGACGATGCGCGTCAACATGCTTCTGGTGCTATGAGAGCGATGCAGGGTATGCAGGACATGCAACCTTCGCCTGATGATATCCAGCGTGCGCTTACCGATGAGACAGGAAAATATCTCTTCTTTCCAAAAGATGATCGTGGTCGCTATGTGCCGACGCTTATTAGCTTTTTTACATTCACGCAGAGTGGCACAATGTCAGGTATGCGTACTATGTCTGCACAACCAGCTATGAATGGTATGGCAATGGGTGGTCAGGGGCAAGGTACGGATGAGCAGGGCGGCGATGATGGAAAAGGTATGCCTACTATGGAAAACCCTGTCGCTCGGCTCGTCAATTTAATTAACCGCGAGAGCGAAAGCCTCAGAAGTTCGCTCAACGCATCGGCTGTAACTTCTGTAACCGCCTCACCAACATGGCAATGTGGTGGAACGACAGTTACACCTGATAGGCCAGTAGCACAAGGTTGTCCACTTAGCCCGCCAATACCAGTGACGGAGGTATGTTCGACTTCTCCTGGCTTGTGGCCTATTACGTTGCCGGAACTACCGTCGAACCTCCAGAATGCAACGGGGGATGGGGTGACGGTGTTTGTGCTGGATACGCTGCCGAAACTTGGTACGATTCAGCGGGCGGCGGAAGGTGCGGAGAAAGATAACTTGCTGCTGGGCGATGTGATGGAAAATGTGGTGCCGCTTGCCAATTACCAGATATTGCCTGATGTGCTTGATGTTCCCTCGCCGCATATGCCGGAGACGGGAAAGGATTTGTACGGGCGGCTTATCGGTTTCCATATGGCGGATCATGGGCTGTTCGAGGCTGGCATTATTCACGATATCGCGCCCGATGCGAATGTTGAGTGTATTCGTGTCCTCAATGACTTCTGTGTTGGTGATGTCTCCGTCTTGATTCACGCACTTGACGGCATTCATACGCGCCTCATGCCCGACGGTGACTTGTATGGTAAGCCTGTTGTGGTCAATTTGAGCCTTGTGATTCCCGCCGATAGCGAGGCGATTAACGCAGGTATCGAGCCTAATCTACTTGACCCGACACGCCATGCGCTCTATAGCGCAATTAAGGCTCTGTCGGACCTTGGCGTTGTCTTCGCGGCATCTGCTGGCAACGAGGGCGACCTACGCTATACCCCGATGAACCCGGACGGTGAGCGACCTGATGCCCTCTACCCTGCTGCCTACGCCTACTATGGTCCCAATCCGGTAGAGACGATGATTCCGGTTGGTGCAATCAATGGTACCGGTAAGGCTGCGTCGTATAGCTGCTATCCTGGTCCGCGTGGTGTCGCGGCCTATGGCGGCGAGGTACCCGCGAAGAGCGATATCAAGACGGTTGACCATGTGACGCATGTTACCAAGATCGACGGTATGATCGGTATCTACAGCGCGTTACAGTATCCCGCCCTCTCCGTCGAGGATCGTATCGCCAGCTATCCCGTCCCTAACGCGCACGGCTGGGCGTACTGGGTTGGCACGTCCTTCGCCACACCGATCATCAGCGCATTAGCCGCCCGCATCCTTGAGGCAACCGCTCGTGAGACGCTCACACCTCGCGTCCCTGTACAACAGGCTATTGTCGCACAGGGAGCCACACGTCAGGTCAACTGGGATAGGCTCGCACCAGCCGCGCATAGCAATGTCGATATGATAGTGGGTAATGCTGTTTGGGCAGAACAAAAGTGCAAACCTACAACTGTCCGACATGCTGAGGGTGAGGTGGAGGTGAATGTGACTGAAATACATGTTGACGAGGTGAATGTTTTGTAATTGAAAAAACAAAACCACTGACACGTACAAGGGTTCGCCGGGGGGGCCGCCCCCCGGGGGGGGGGGGGGC
>CAXUGH010000033.1:17396-22652 GCA_964250365.1 uncultured Ktedonobacteraceae bacterium | reverse complement strand
ATACTATCTCCTAAACAAACAAAAAGAGGGAGTAGCATATATGTGTGTTCTGGTAGAGCCTTCGGTGCGCTATAAAGCGAGTTATCTGGCGGCGGTGCGCGAGATGCAGGGTGAGGGGAAACGCCTCGATGAAAATATTCGCTACCTGTCCGAGAATTTCGATGCCTTTATCGTGCGTACTCTACGACAAAAATACCCCGCATATGTCTCACCTGGTCGAGTGCCAAATACGGATTTCTGGCTGATTGACGAAGATGAGTTCGTGGGTCGGCTCAACCTGCGCTACGAGCTAGATGCCGACCTGCTCAAATTTGGTGGACATATCGGCTACGAGGTGCGTCCCTCACGCCGTAAGCAGGGCTACGGAACGCTGATGTTGAAGCTGGGTCTGGAAAAGGCGAAGGTGGCGGGCATACATAGAGTACTTGTTACCTGTGACGAGAACAATATTGGCTCGAAAAAGATTATCGAGCATAACGGCGGACAGTTCGAGAACGCGGTACATGTCGATGGCTCTGCGGTCAAAAAGCTACGTTATTGGATTGATGTTGCATAACCCTCTGCCAACTACATATTTTCCCCTCCACTTGCCCCCATTGGGGGCAAGTGGAGGGGAAAATATGTAGTTGGCAGCATACTGTCTGTGATAAAATGAGCAGTAGAAACTATCCAAAGCCGAGGAACAAACTATGACATCTCCTTATGTTATCTCTGTCGGTGTGGCTGATGTACGCCGTGAACCCGACCCAACCTCTGAACTTGTGACACAGGCGTTGATGAATGCAACCGCGATTCCCGATGAGGATAGGGGCGACTGGATACATACAACGCTGGTGGATTACGAGGGGTGGGTGAATACAGATGCATTGGGAGAGCCTGTTGCAAAGGGCTTTACACGCATCGGTGAGCAGTGTGGAACTCCCCTGGGACTTGTGGCAGTTATCAATGCAACTCATACGCCACTCTATACACAGGAGACAGGCGACGAAGTGCTTGACGTTGTGTATCTCTCTACTGTGCTACCACTTTTGGATGCAACCCCCCAGGAACGCGTACAGGTCGCCCTCCCCGACGAGCGCACAGGCTGGCTTACGCGCAAGGATATTTTGATACAGCAACGCGAAACAGTCTTTCCACCCCAACCTGTGTCGGTGACGACGAGCTACGCTCGTGCCTTCCTCGGCGTACCCTATCTATGGGGTGGTACAAGCTGGCGCGGTATTGATTGCAGTGGCTTTGTGCAACTTTGCTATCGTATGGGCGGCTATATGTTGCCGAGAGACGCGGATGTGCAGTATGAATCGCTGCCAACATCTGTGACGTTGGCGGAGATGCGCGAAGGCGATTTGATCTTCTTTGGCAAAGAATACATCACACACGTTGGCCTCGCTCTCAACGAGAAAGAATATATTCACGCCGAAGGGCAGGCGTATAACCGCGTCGTCATCAATAGCTTTGCATCATCTGATATTCATTTCAATGCACGCTTATTGAATCTGGTATACGCCCTGAAACGTGTTGTGGTGTAGTCATGCAGAAAGAAATTGAGCGCGAGTTGATGACTCTCAGTGGTCGCTCTGCCTGTGTCGTGGTGCGACTCGAAGCCGCCTCGCCGCGAGAACTTGTTTCGCTCAATCCTGATATGCGCTTTCCCGCCGCTAGCCTCGCCAAACTTCCCATTCTGGTAGAGGTGGCGCGGCAGGTCGAGTTTGGGCGGTTATCCTGGGATACACGCTACAACATCATCAAAGGTTCTATAGGAGAGAGTAGCGGTGTGCTTGTAGACCTCTCGCCAAAGCTACAACCAACACTGCACGACCTTGCACATCTCATGATCGCTATTAGCGACAATGCCGCCTCAAACGTTCTACTTGAAATTGTGGGGATGTCTGCGGTCAACGACATCATGCAGCAATTAGGGCTACAGGCGACCCGAATCGAACGCCGATTTATGGACTTCGACGCGCGAAGAGCTGGTTTTGACAACTGGACAACGGCTGGTGATATGGCTCTTCTGCTCTCATTTTTCTGTGCCGACCTGCTTCCCGGACGCGACGAGATGCTCAAAATGCTCCTGCGCCAGAACGACAATAGCTGTGTATCTGCCTACTGGGGCGAGGAAGTACCCTTCGCGCATAAAACAGGTGAGCTAGCAGACGCGCTACACGACGCCGGAATTCTCAACCCGCCCTATCCACAGTTCTCACAAAAAGTTCCACTTATCGTTGTCGTGATGACGGCGGAGCAGGACGATCTTCCATTCACGCGCTACGTCGTAGCGCGTATTGGGCGTATCGTGAGAAACGCTACCAAAAGAGGATGATTGCATATGACAGTGCTTCCCTATAAGGGTGTTTGGCCTACCATCGCGGAGAACGTGTTTATCGCGCCAGGAGCCGTTATTATCGGTGACGTAACCATACACGAGGGCGCGAGCATCTGGTATAACGCAGTAGTACGCGGCGATGTTGCCCCCATCGTTATTGGTCGTCGTACCAACATTCAAGATAACTGCACACTGCACGTTGATGCCGACGCTCCCCTAACCATTGACGACGAATGTACAGTCGGGCACAACGCAGTAGTACACGGTGCAACCCTAGGTAATCGTGTGTTGGTGGGCATCAACGCCGTTGTGCTTTCACATGCCGAAATTGGCGCGGAAACCATTATTGGAGCCAACGCGTTAGTGAGCGAGCACAAGCAGATGCCAGGAGGTACACTCATAATCGGCGTACCCGCACAGGTGAAACGCGAACTGAACGAGGCCGAACGCGCTCATCTATTGAAGAGTGCCGAAGGGTATTATGAGAGAGCGCAGGAACATAAACGCTCACAAGAACAATAGTGTAAAACCAAACAAGCGACTCCAGAACGGATGGGCGACCCATGTGGGTCGCCCAACCGGGCTGGTGTGGGGGGTGTGGTTTTTTTGCCCACCGATTAAAGAACGGCTGGCCTCCCCATGGGGGAGGCGCATCCTTTCTGTTGTCGCTTGTTTGGTTTATTCTCCCACCGTTACCTGAAATGCAACCTTTTGTACCGCTTGTTTAGGGAGCTGGAAGCGAACTTCGATATTCCACAGTCCCGTCATTGAGAACGCTTCGCCAGATTCAAAGGTTGCGACGTAGGTCGTACCCTTTAGCGTTGCCTTTTTGATGGCGGTCCCCATATCCATTGTCTGCATGTTCGAGATGAACTCTACTTTTGCGTTGGTGATAGATTTTCCAGTGGCATCGGTGAGAGAGACGATGACGGTGTTAGTACTGGTGACGCGTGCTGGCGATACCTGTAGCCCCACTGTGAAATTGCCCACTTTCTGCTGTTGTGTAGTGTCTGAGGGAATCGCGGTTGCGACTGCTGGCGGATTGGCGTAGGGAGTTTTGGGAAAGACGATGGGCGGGGCGTAAAAGGACATCAGCGCGGCACAGAGCAGAATACCAGCACCAATTAACCCCTGTAGATTGACCATCATCTTGACATGTCGTATTGTGCGCTCTAACGTAGATTGTCGTTTGCGACGCGCTGGTAGGTCTACGTTGACGACGGTTAATAGCGCACTCTGCCGTGCAAGCTTTGGGCGCAGTACAAACAGTATGTATACGCTTGCTAGCAGAATGAGTGCAACGAGCGCAAGCCTGACCAGTAGCGAACGCCCGTAGGGATCATCTAGCAAGAGATTTGGCGCATTCACTGTCGTTTCACTCAAAAAAAGGAGGCTAACAATTTGAATGCCTATGGCTCCTAGTATAAAAGGAGTCATACGACGTAGGAAGGTTACGATAGTCTCAGCGTTCGAGTCCAGATCGACAATTGACAGCAGCGGCAACGCGACATAGCCGAGGTAGGCCAGTCCGCCAAACCAGATGCATTGCGCGATGAGCGAAAGCCCACTCATCACAATAGCGGTAACATGTGGCTGTATAACGCCTACGGCATTCTCTGTTAAGGCGTAGGTGCAAATAATCAAGAATGCAAGCAACAACCATACGGGCGTATAGCGTTGCAAAGGCTCCCTCGTTGTATGTAACGAGGTACTTTCTGCTACTGTTTTGATGGTGGCAGTAGTTTTCGCGGACATGCCAGCTTGCTGTAGTCGTAGTGGTCCCGTCCTCGTAAGTGCAGGTGTACGCTGTGGAACTTGCTCGACAATGACCTCTGGTTGTTTGCGCGTCATACCCCACAATAGAACTAAGGCCAGGATAATCAATATAAGACGCATGAGCCATAGGTAGCCGTAGAGCGTCTGCGTAAGCAGGGCGGGTAGTGTAGAGAGATCGAGGAGACCGTTGTTCATATTAATTGTATCAACACCACGCGTTACATGCACACCGCGTAAAACGAGCGTGACTATCTCGCCAACGAGGAGCGCTGTAAGGCATAGCCATTGCAGAGGTAACGCTTGGCGTCGTGCTCGGCTTAGGAGATCTGCGACGTGTTCGACGCGGGCGAGTATCAGGCGTTCGGTTACAAGAATGCCTACCCAGAGCGTCAACGCCGCCAGAACCAGCCAGTGCCATGCAACCGCGAGTATTCCCACGAGGTCGAGTACTCGACTTCCACCAACACCATCGAGTTGATTGCTGCTCTGTGGACCAAGCGTTGCCGTGCCCGATATTCCTGTTGAGGAACGCCCAATGTTAAAACCAATAGACCCAAATGTAGTACGTCCGTCGTCATTTGCGACGGCAGTCCAACGTACAAAGTAGCTTCCACTTGTAAGTTGAGTAGGAAGGTCTGTATCTAGTTCGCGGAGATTCCCTGCAATAACTCTACTTTTCGTTTGTAGAGGCACGAAATTCCCGTTTTGTACGTAAGAGACCTGTACTACACTCATAGCACTGACGTTTGCGTTAAAATAAATGCGTAAAACACTTGGTACAGTTGTAACCGTCGAACCATCGACTGGATCGGAGCCAATGACATAGGCTTGAGCAAATGCCGCCTGTGGCTGAAGAATCAGAACAGCCACAAAGTAGATTACAATATTCAAGAGCATCGCTGGAAACAGGACAAGCCTGACAAAACGTCGATGGCTATTTCTCATATACAGTCAATCTTTTCGTTGCTACAAAAACGCGAAGCAAACATTTACCTGCAACGAGATTGTACACTAGTCGGGCTTGGCTCGCAATATACCAGACAAACGGACGCCCACAAGGGGCTACCCTACTATATACGGCGTGTGTAGCGCGTAGGAACGTCATATAGTAGGGTAGCCCCTTGTGGGCGTCCGTTGTGATGAAGCTTTATATC
>CAXUGH010000033.1:3177-17296 GCA_964250365.1 uncultured Ktedonobacteraceae bacterium | reverse complement strand
TGACGAACAATTGGTGATCGAAGTGATGCAGTATTCATGCTTCTTCCCCTTCTGGTTTCCTGAATCGTCTTACCTTCTAATACAAAGAGTACACAATATGAAATAGCAGGTGTCAATACCTGTCATTATCACTTAGATATTTTAGAACATTCCCAAAGATTATGAATGAATTCCAGAATCTACCCGTTAGAGACAACTTATTGTCTCTGTATCTTATGGTCACTATGATGAGTGTAAAAAGAAACAGCATAAAAGAGTAAATAAATTGATGAGAAAACAATTCTGGTGGCAATCGTTGGCGCGTCTTACTTTGTGGTCGCATGCGATAGGTGTCGTGAGCTTTTATCTTTATGTATGGCTTCGTACTCTGCCGAGACCGCAGGATCGCTTGAGAAAGCTGCCGCTACGAGCAAATCTTCCTGTGCAGTCAGGAGAGCGCGAGCCAACGGTCTCAATTATTGTACCAGCACGGAACGAAGAAAATAACATCAGTCGTTGCATTCGTTCGCTGTTGGAGCAAGATTACACTCAGTTCGAGGTCATCGCCGTTGACGACGGCTCAACTGATAGGACGGCAGAACTACTCGATGAACTCTCACGAACGCACCCGCAGGGAAGCCGTCTCTGGGTCCTGCGTCTACGCGATGAGTTACCAGCAGGTTGGGCGGGCAAGCCTCACGCGCTTCATCGCGGTGTGCAGGAGGCGCAGGGCGATTGGCTTTTGTTCACTGATGCCGATACATGGCATGCACCCAATGCCTTGCGGTCAGCCATCACACAAGCGGTACAAGAGAAAACTGACCTCTTTACAATTGGTACAGAGCAAGAACTACCGACGTTTTGGGAACGCGTCCTCATGCCAGTTGCCTATCTCGGTATTAGCATGCAGTATCCGCCGCGACTCGTCAACAATCCTAAGAGCAAGATTGCGATTGCGAATGGGCAGTATCTTCTGCTACGTAAGGCGGTCTATGAAACCACTGGTGGCTATGCGCGACCTGACCTACGTGGCACTCTGCTCGATGACCGCGACCTCGCACACGTCGTCAAATCGAATGGCTTTAAGCTGCACTTTGTCGATGGACAAGACCTTGTGCATGTACGTATGTACGCGAGTTTGCGCGATACATGGCGCGGCTGGCGCAAGAATGCCTATCTTGGTAGTCGAGGTGGCCTACTCTTTGTCTTGCTCGAATTGCTTGGTCTGCCGATGATAACGATTGCGCCATTTCTCCTTCCATTGTTGGCACGACTGACGCGCTTGAAACGGAATAGAGGTATTAGTGCAACCGAGGCAACTGTAGCGAGTACGATAGAGCTTGTGCCTCTGCTCTCCTATCGCCTCTGGCTCAATGCTATGTTACATGTTCCCTGGTACTACATCTTCACGCATCCACTGGCAGGAGCATTGTTCGAGGGCATCCTCGGCGAGTCTACATGGCGCATCCTAACACGTAAGGGAGTCGATTGGCGTGGTAGGCAGTACAGCGATGGAACAGCGAATGTTGCTCCATCGCTTGATCGAGCGAGAAATGTATAATCGTCAAATGTTCGGTGATATTTCCTTGTTCCCGCAGGAACAAGGAAATATGACCGAACATTTGACGATTATGCTAGAATCTAGTGAGTTTGTACGTCGCTGGCACCATAACGCTCTAAGACCTCCGAGGCTTTTTGCGTTCGGTCTGGCGCGTTCACAGTGACGATTGTACGCCCGTTTTTGAACTCCTGCTCGTAGTAACGTGCCTTTTCTTCGGGCACACCTGCATGTGTGAAGATGCCAAGAAAGCCGCCCGCGATACCGCCAAGTGCGGCACCTCCTAGCGTTGTTGCCAGAATACCGCCCGCGAGAATGGGACCGATACCAGGAATAAAAAATGCTGCCGCCGCACCCAACACTCCGCCCGCGACTCCACCTGCGATAATACCCTCACTGGCACTTACACGCGCCGAAGGTTGTTGCTCCGTCGCTGTAGACTCAGCAATGGAATGCTCTGCTACTTCTTGTGAGGTCGTCGGGGTATCAGATGGCATCGTCATCGGCGCATCTGGTCGCGTATACTCTGGTGTCGGCTCTTTTGAGCCGGGATAAGGGAGTTTATCAATCGCCTCCTCCGTCACAGGAAGGACAGTTTCCAGAATGCTGCTAGCGTCCGCTGGTCCTGTAATCGGTACGAGAAGTGCATCCGCGGCACCCAGGATGCCGCCGACGATACCACGCACAACAGAATTGGGACCGCCTTCCGCCTTCTGTTCGGATGTACTCTCTGTATAAGCTGCATCGTGCCGACTTGCGAAGCCTAGTTCGTTGTCGGAAAAACCTATGCTGCGTAACTCTTCCAGAGCTTGTGCCGCCTGGGTACGATCCTCAAAAACGCCTACAACTGTCGTGTGTTCCGCCATTATTTCTTCAATCCTTCTCATTTGTACGTAATCTATCTCTACTATACCACGTTTCTACATATCAGAAAGTTCCAAATTAAGATACGTTTGAGTTCCCCCACAAGTCCCATTTCATTGCTAATCAACAGACAGAATGTTATGATTCCATGAGAATACTCCTTGACACATGTTGATGGTGTAGGTGCAGATGACGACAAGATGAACAGAAAATTTCTCTATCTAGTCATCGTGGTAGTAGTGTTGGCGGTGTTGTCTGGTGCCTACGTCGTAGGTGGAACGCAAGCCTACTTCCGCGATCAACAAACAAATATAGCCAAGCAGAGGCATTGCGGTGATCAGGCTGGCGTCCATATCTGTGTGCTTGTACCTAAGGCAATCTTTACCGCTTTCTATCCCTCATATCTCGCAACACAGCCACAGACGACGCTCTTTGCCGTCGAGTATAGCAGTGTCACGCCAATGACACTGTTTATTCATGTTACCGTCAATGATCTTACGCAAGCTCAGGTGAAGAACGTTGCTGCGACCTCGACCATACAGAGCGAACACTTTTTACCACCACTGCTTGATCAGGGAAGAGTTCTCAATGCGTTGACGCAGGACGAAGATACATCGCTGCATGTAGAGGTGACGGACGCAAACAAGCATGTGTACTACGAGAACGATAGCGCGTTAGCATTACACTCACGTTGGCTTATGCAATGGACACAGGCGAATCGTCTACAGATAGCTGCGTGGGTCACGCCAAACGATCCAGCAGTGAGTACGTTGGTGCAAAAAGCGCAGGAGTATCTGCAAAATCAACTGCCTCCTCTACCCGCTGGTATGGTTGGTTATAAAGTGATCACGCAACAACAGGTGCGTGATGAGGTTGATGCACTCTACGACGCGCTCAGGTTGACCTATCACATGAAGTATGTTCAGGAAAGCGTACCTTATGTTGGTGCTAACAGCGGCGACAACTCGGTTGAAAACATCAAGCTACCTGCCGAAGTTCTCAAGCAGGGCAGCGGCATGTGTATCGAGCTAACGGTGGTGTTGGCGGCGGCGGCTGAACGCATCGGTCTGCATCCAGAGATTGTGATTGTGCCGGGACATGCCTTTCTCGGTGTCGCTGTAACGGAGAACAACAAGAGCATGCAATATTGGGATGCGGTAGACATGAATAATAACGTTGCGGCAGACTCCGCGAATGTTGATGCCAATAACTCGTATGTACACTACCAGTCACAAAACACGGTGGTCGATACCATCGCAATTAGTGAGGCTCGCGCCGCTGGCGTGGGTCCAATGGTGTGAGCAAACGAAAATAGAGAACGAGAAAGGAGGGAGACGATAATGGGAAGTTTTTCGACGTGGTTCAGTGGTGGATGTTATGGTGGGTTGTCCTGTTGCATGCTTGCGATTGCTGTCAGCGCAATCTATACGACGTTGCGGAAGCGTGGCACGACGCGTCAGCTTGCGACTACTATAGTCGTTTGTGTGGCCTGTGCATTATTTCTGCTCCCTGCTGTTCTCTGGTACAACATGCGTCTCGTACCGGCGCAATTGCCACTGCCTTTACTAGAGGTGCAGCTTGCCCTCGTCTATGTCACGCTCTGTGGCTGGCTGCTACCATTGAGTACCACGACTTCATATTGTCTATTTGCTCCGATGCGTCTCTCGACAACATCTACCGCTATTCCGAGCCAACAGCCACGCTCTAAAGCAACTGTTGCCTTACAACCGCCGCGTCATCAGCCAGGAGTGCTGGCACCCTTCGTCATCAACGAAGAAACGCCGTGGGCTTGGTTAGAATATCGTAATGGGAATTTCCAGGGTCAACGGCTCGCACTCAAACGTTCCATTATTACCTTTGGGCGCGACGAAGATAACGATATCTGGATCGACGATGAAATGGCTTCACGTCATCATGCAGAACTTGCCTGGAGCAATGATACTATTATTCTGACCGATTGTGACAGTCTGAATGGAGTAATTCTCAACGGCAAGCGCATCTCGCAGTCGGTTGAGATACAGCCAGAAGACCAGTTAGAAGTTGGCTCGCAACGCTTCCTATTCTTACTAGCTGAGAAGCAAGAGTCGTCTTTGGACGCCTTCGACCCACTGACGAATCACAAATGGCGTTCGTCACTCGATCCCCTAACATCAAAAAGCAAGGTGCTACCCGTTACTCGACTTCTACAAGACAAGTCAGAGGTTGAGAAGACTCCAACAACATCGCCCTCAAACTCGATGAAAGATGTGACGGATGCCATGCTGAATGAGTGGCAGGACACTTCGGCTCTGCAACGTCTCACACCCGCCCCTATACCTGTTGAACCGCGTGGCGCATTGCTTATTCAAAACGGAGGGTTGGCTGGTAAGACCGTGCTGCTGGACCGTCCACTCATAACGGTTGGGCGAGGAATCGAATGCAATATTGTGATGAATGATGCCTCTATCTCCCGTCAACATGCTCAGTTCTCGCGGCAAGCAAACGGTGATTACGTACAGGACCTGACGAGCCGTAATGGAACACTTGTCAATGACGAGCCGCTTGCTGGTCCACGTTTGCTACAGATCGGGGATCGTATCTGTCTGGGAACGATTGAACTTCACTATACCGTTGCTCAACATACGCCACGCACACCGATGCCACAGATTATCACCCCGCAATCGTTCGCACGTTCGATGAGCGGACCTGTGCCGTTGAAGTTGCCCAGTAAGCAAAAAGAGCAGCACTAGTTTGCGGCTACCATTCCACCTGTACATAGCTTAGCGGAGTAAGCCCCACCATTTGTGGTCCATGCGCGGGGTAGAGATAGCGAACGGGAAGGCTACGTAACACTCGAAGCGTCTCGTGTAATTGACTCCGATTGCCACCACGCTGTAGCACTGGTGTATGTCCCTCTGTGGTAAGAAGAGTGTTGCCTGAGAGCAGTTCGTGTGTAAAGGGGTTGAAGAGACAGAGGCTTCCGGGCGAGCGTCCAGGACTTGCAATAATGCGCCAATCGGAATGCAATGGAATGCCGCCAACATCCTGTAGCC
This sequence comes from uncultured Ktedonobacteraceae bacterium, assembly GCA_964250365.1. Taxonomy (GTDB): domain Bacteria; phylum Chloroflexota; class Ktedonobacteria; order Ktedonobacterales; family Ktedonobacteraceae; genus JBBQVS01. Next base: position 11,863 of record CAXUGH010000033.1, on the reverse strand, counting down.
ACGTAGTCACATATCGAAGCTGATGTATATAGAGCGGTGCAAGCGACTCAGCGGAATAGTAGATTCCTGCAAACCTTCCTGCTCGTTGAAGAGGCATTGAGGCTTCCTGTTGTGTCAGCGCAAATGCGGCGGAAGATGCTGCGACTGGAGCCGAGCAGATACGTCGTAGTGCTTGTAAACCGTTTGAGTGATCCTGTTGTAGATGCGTCAAGATAATCATGTCGATATCGGCGGGGGAGCGATGCAGAAACGTCTGGATGTAGCGCGCCAGTAGCTGCACCTGGATATCTGAAACGGGGTCTACGACGATCAAACGGTTCTCATGAATGAGATAGGCATTTGAGACGGAAAAGCGGTCTGTGACCGTATGCACACATCGCGGGCGTGATGCATAGTGAGACTCATTCTGAGATGTGTCCGTCGATACTGTAACCATAACATGCCTCCGCACGACACAAGAAAACTTCTGCTACATCATATCATTTTTGGCAATAGTTACATAGTTTACTTAGTGAATCATTGGAGACTAGGGCGCCCGCAAGGGGAACCCCCCCCCCAACCCACCCACCCGCTTCACCCCCGTCAATGTGGTATGGGTGGGGCGTTCCCCTTGTGGGCGCCCTGGCTTCTTGCTCTATTATGTTGCTACTCAACCAAAAGCAATGTGCTATACTGATTGATATATATTTACGGCAGGAGGGCAGCAGCAATGTCACGGATCCGCGAAGGCCAATGGCCTGACTATACATACATCGTACCGCATAGCTATACAAGATCGAAGGTACGCTTAATCGGTCTAGGGAATTATGCCCCTAAGAACAGCATTACCAACGAGTTTTTTGCCTATATTTCGACACGATTAGGCGATCCACGTAGCGCAAGCGACCTTGAGCGAGTGACGGGATTAGAGACGCGTCATGTGCGTGCCAGTTCGATTGAACTCTGTCGCCGTGTCGCGGGTGCCGATGCTCCTGGCCTTCTCCTCGATCCAGAGTCGCCTCTCGATGAGTCTCTTGTGGATATGGCGGTTGTTGCGGCGCAACGCGCCATTGCCAGTTCTGGTCGAGATTTCTCAGAGATTGATACCGTGATTGGTGCCTCCTCCTCCGACAACGATAGCTTTCCTACGGTTGCTGGCATGGTGTCTATGCGCCTCGGCCTCGGTCCTATACGTGCGATGATGCTCAAAGGTGCCTGTGCTTGTCAGACGGAGGCGTTTCAGACATGCGCCGAAGTTCTTGCGGCGGGTTCCGCCAAGTTAGTGCTACTGGTCACGGCTGAAGGACTCCTGCCAAACATCATTAATATTCTCGATTGGAAAACCAGTTCGCTTTTTGGTGAAGGTGCGAGTGCTTTCTTATTGGAGCGTGGCGATGACGATACCTACGTCATCAATGGTTCGGACGCTCATCAAGGACCATCGCTGTACTACCAGACGCCATTGCGTAAGGATGCCATTGAGATGGCTGAGGTAGAGACGAGAATGCGACGCCTGTTTCAAGAGGGTAACGGCAAAGAACTGAATACGATGCTTGCAGACTACATGGTTGGCTATACCAAGATGAACGGCAAAGAGGTGTATCGTGAGGCACCGCGTGCGATGGCAGAGAGCATGGACGCGCTGTTGCGACACTCGCAGTTAGACTATAATGATATCGCGTACATCATTCCTCATCAGGCGAACTCGCGCATTACGCGTCGTCTCGGCGAATTGCTTGTGAATGACTACGGCTGGCCTCCTGCTACAATGGAGAAGCTCGTGGATAACTTTCGCTACTACGGCAATCTCTCCAATGCCAGCATCGCAACGGCTCTCGTCGAACTGCTACGCAAAGGGAATGTGCGCGATGGGCAGTGGCTCGCCTTGCCCGCCGTTGGTGGCGGCATGAACTACGGGTGCTGGCTGATGCGCTACTCTGCCCTCAAAAACCTCGACGCAGTACTTAACCCCGCATAATAACTCTCGCTCTGAAGACACCGCCTCGCGGTGTCTTCAGAGCGAGAGTTATTATATCAATCCACGCTCGTAAGTATAGAAAACCTTCTCATCTGATACGTATTCCATACCAGCCAGACCGTCACGTACTAACATGAGATCGGGTGCATACACATAGGCACTTTCCAGTTCTAGTGTAGTTAAGCGGTTCCGCAGGTCGTAGGCAATCAGGCTGATTGCCTCAATGGTCATACCATCGAGATAGCCTATAGATAACCTTTTCCCTTGCCGATCATTTCTCGCCTCGGCAATCGCAATGCCGTCAATGCGTCCCCAGCGTCGTAGGAGGTAGACGTTCTGCGCGGCAATATATTGCTCAAGCCATGTATCCGTAATCTCATAGGCAACAAATCCAACGTAGTACAGACCGCCAACGATGGGAAAGACGTTCGAGACATTCAGATAGTCGATAATCTCGTCCAGGTCTTCGGCTGTCGCCAGTTGCGTACTCTCTGGTTGATAGCTAATTTTTGTACGGCTCTGTGGCTGTGTCGGAGCTGGATTCGCACGAAACGGCGCGAAGGCTCCCACGCGGCGCATAGAAACCTGCTCCATAATGTGAATTGCACCTGTGTTGGTGGACTCTGTGGTCAGGCGGGCGTTGGTCGCACCACGACGCAACGCCTCTTCTATCATCGCCATGTGTAGCTGTACCGCTATGCCTTGATGACGATACATGGGGTCAACGCGCAAGCCTTCAAGCCATGCATCAGTCTCGTTAATCATACGCACGTGTGCGACTCCCGTTGGTCGTCCATCGGTCACGGCGACAAACAGCTTTCCCTGTGGATCGACAAGCCATTCATCCCATACGCGGTCTATGTAGTCGCCCCAGTCCCATGTGTCTCGACAAAAGGCTAAAACAGCGTCTTTATCCTGCGCCTGTGCTGTACGTATTTCAGTATGTGGCATGTTGTATTCCTCGCTTCTGCTTCCAATGTGATAAGAGTGTGATAGGTCGTCAACGCTACATATATTGTAAACTTTTCTGATTACGAAAACGTAATATACATATCCTTGAGGATATATGTAACTGCGCTTAGAGGCAGGGAGACCGCAAGGGTTTCCTCTACATGACGTGGATTGGAAGATGTAGGGGAGACCCTTGCGGTCTCCCTATACTAAAGGGATAGGCTTGATATGAAAGAGCAGATGCAAGAGACAGCAAATACTACCATGAATAAGGTGCAAGAGGAGGTCGATAAAGGCCGAAAACCCTGGTATCTCTCGTCACGCGTAACACGTATTCTTATTGTTGTATATTTTGTAGAATTTGTGCTTTTCACCGCTCTTGCATGGTTCGTACATTTTAATCCAGTTATTCCGATAGATGTTGCGATCACGCAGGAGTTTCAGGAAGACAAGGCTCCCTGGCTACAATCGTTGATGGTTGCCGTTAGTTTCCTGGGCAATCAGCCTATTCTCTTCACTCTCTTGATTCTGCTAACGGCTCTTGCGTTCTGGTTGGTCCGTCTGCATTTAGAAGCATTGATTATTATCACGTTATCTGCCGTGAGTTCAGTCGTAAACTTTCTGGCGAAGCTGATTGTCAGCCGTCCACGCCCTACCGCTCAACTAGTGGATATCTTTCAAAAAGCAACGGGGCAGAGCTTTCCTAGTGGACATGTAATGTCGTATGTGGCGTTCTGGGGCTTGCTCTTTTCGCTCGGATTGATTCTGTTCAATCGTAAGCGTTGGTGGCACTATCTGCTACTCATTATTCCCGCTCTCTTTGTCATATTGGTTGGACCATCGCGCATTTATCTTGGTGATCACTGGGCAAGCGATGTACTTGGTGGCTACCTCTTTGGTGGGCTTTTACTCGGCATTACATTGATGATATACCTGCGCTTAAAGGCCAGGGATGCATGGACGCCTAAGATACAGTCCGACAAGACGGTGTTGGGGAAAGAGCAATCCTTGCAACACTGAGGCAACAAGAAACGGCCTGTCTCTTCACAAAAAGAGACAGGCTGTATTTTATTACGAGGCTGAATTTGTCCTGTGAGAGCGTCTACGTGTCGTTGTACTCTTTGGTTGCGTGTTTTCTGATGAAGTCTCCTCGCTGTTTGAGGCATCGGAAGAAGTATTCTCTTCGCGTGTATCGGATGGCGTTTCCTCGCTGCTTGAGGTATCGGATGGAGGATTCTCCTGATGTGTACCGGACGTTGCCTCTTCTTGGGCTGCCTCTGCGACCTCTTCGCGTATCACAGGAGGGGGCCATGCGCTTTCATCATTCGTGAGAATTGGCATACTCACACCATCTGACTCGATCTGCATATCCTCTGCCTGTGAGCTAGCAGAGCCTTCCGTTGGTGCCTCATTTTGCCCATTACTTGCAGCCTGTGCGTTTTGCGTTTGCGACTCATCGGGAACGTCAGTGCGACCTTCGGCGGAGAGTTGGTCCGGCTCTGTAGACGGGGGGAGTGTCTCAATTGGTGCATCTGCAGGAATGCTGTCGGTATCGCTTGTTGCAGCATCAGTTAGCGATGTGTCTACAGTAGCAAAGCTTTGCACAATAAATGGCGTCTCCAATGCAAGCACAATGTCTGAATATGGCACCGGAGTTGTTGCTGTATTTCCAGCAGATGGAGTAGAACCGTTGGAGGATTCAGGAGCGCGTAGTTGTCTCAGCCTCTCTTCGAGTTCGTATTGCTGACGCAGTGCGTCTTCATGACTTTTTTGTGCCTTTGCCAGCTTCTGCTCCGCCTTCTGCACGTCTCTCTGTGCCTCTTCCAATCGAAGCATCAACTTGGCCTCTTGCTTGGCCTGTTGTTTACGCTGCTTTTTCTCGCTGCTCTGCTCGGCAGTATCTCCTTTTTGGGCTTGCGACGACTTTGAGTCGTTTTTCGCATTTGCGGCCTTTTGTCCATTTTGCGCGGACTTCTTAGTATGAGTATCTGTTTTCGCCATGCCTAGCCTGTCCTCTCATTGCTGTAATCAACTACCCATCGTAAACATTATTTCACGGAAAGTCTTCTCGCTTCACTAACGTAAATGGATGGGTCTACATCATCAATACGAAAAATACTACGTTTTCGTCTCAATATAATCATGAATAAAGCATATCGTATCACAAATTGGCTACTAGCAAAAAGTGCGTAGAGATGCTACACTGCTGCAAACGAGGTGTTTTGTAGAGAAAAGGGTAGTATATGTCAACATCCGACAATCAATCTCAAATTGAGGGAACATATTTTATAGACCTGAATAGCATGACCGAAACGGCGCGTTTGATGTATCAGGACCGCCTGACCACTCAACAAATGCGCGGCGTACTAAATGAGCATACATCCGAAAGAATAGGCTCGATGGAGTACGTGCTTGACCTTGCTTGTGGTCCCGGTGGTTGGGTACTCGATCTCGCTCATGATTATCCTAAGATGCAGGTGGTGGGTGTGGACTTGAGTGAGGGCAATATTGCGTATGCACAGAGTCAGGCACAGGCTCAGAATCTGGAGAACGCACGGTTTCAGGTAATGAATATTCTCAAGCCGCTCGATTTTCCCGACAACTCGTTTGACCTGATAAATGGGCGTCTTCTCTTTGGTTTCATGCCCAAGCATGCATGGGTACCTCTTGCACAAGAATGTCGGCGTATTCTACGTCCCGGAGGTATTCTGCGTCTCACCGAGATAGGTGACGGTATGAGTAATAGCCTTGCTTGTAGCCAACTCAATGCGAAAGTCATGGAGGCTCTCTTTCTCACAGGTCAAAGCTTTTCGCCCGATGGTCGATCACTCGGTATTACTCCCATGCTCAGTCGATTCCTATTAGATGCAGGCTATATCTCCTTACAAAACGCAGCAGTAGCGGTTGACGCCTCATCGCACATGGAGGCTCACTGGCAGTTCTATCAAAATTTCAAAGTGCTGAACCGCTTACTACAACCCTTCCTGCTCAAGATGGGCGTCGTCTCAAACGAGGAATTTGAACAGCTTTATGAGCAGTCGTTGAGAGAAATCGAGTCGGATACGTTTTGTGCCCTGAGCTTCATTCTTACCGTCTGGGGCGAGAAAGCAAGAGAAGAGTAATAAACAAACACCAGGATGGAGAGCCAACGGCTCTCCATCCTGGTGTTTGTTTATTTTACATACCGCCTTCGGGTGGCTGTAGCGAGGATATGGGCGTGGTTGGAGGTGCTGGCACGACACGTTGTGGTGGCGCACCCGGAATAGGGGCACTCTGAGTAGACGCGATTGGCGTGCTCGTCTCTTCCAGGTACTGACGCATTTGCTTGGCGTCAATTGTTTCGTTGCGGCGCAACTCCTCCGCGATACGGTCAAGAGCGGAACGATATTGCGTCAATAGCTGGACAGACTTCGCATAACTGGTGCGAACGATGCGATCTACCTCTTCATCAATCACCTCAGCAGTCTCTTCACTATAATTGGTTGGTGTGCCTGTATCGCCACCACCAGCGAAGGGGCTTTGTCGCTCACTAAATGAGACGGTACCAAGGCGTTCACTCATACCCCAACGTGCAACCATCTGCCGTGCGATCATCGTGACGCGTTGCAGGTCGTTCTCCGCGCCTGTCGTTACTCTACCAAAGACTACCTGCTCGGCGGCGCGTCCGCCAAGTGCGACGACAATTTGTGTAAGCAGGTACTCCTTCGAGTAGTTATAGCGATCATCGAGCGGAGTAGACATAGTGACACCAAGAGCCTGTCCGCGTGGTACAATCGTCACTTTGGTCACGGGATCGGCACCCTCTGAAACAAGACCCGTCAAAGCATGACCCCCTTCGTGGTACGCGGTGACATTCAAGTCTTCGTCGCTCAACACCAGTGGACGCTCCGCGCCAAGTAGAATCCTGTCGAGTGCATCATTGAAGCAGTTTTGTGTGACACGATCAAGGTCTCGACGTGCCGCGATCAATGCTGCCTCGTTTACGAGGTTCGCAAGGTCCGCGCCAACCATACCGGTTGTCGAACGGGCAATGGCGACCATATCAACATCGGGTGCCAGTGGCACGGTACGCGAGTGAATTTTGAGAATGGCGAGACGACCATTCCAGTCGGGTCGATCAACGGTGACGCGACGGTCGAAGCGACCAGGGCGTAACAGAGCTTGGTCGAGTCCATCGGGTCTGTTCGTCGCTGCTATCACAACCACAGCTTGCCGATTGTCGAAGCCGTCCATCTCGACCAGCAACTGGTTCAATGTCTGCTCACGCTCGTCGTTGGTATTGATGCTAGAGCCACGCTGACGACCAACAGCGTCGATTTCGTCGATGAAGATGATGCTTGGTGAAGCCTTCTTCGCCTGATCGAACAGGTCACGTACACGGCTGGCACCAACGCCAACCAGAACTTCAACGAACTCCGAGCCGCTCATAGAAAAGAAGGGAACTCCTGCTTCACCTGCTACCGCACGAGCCAGCAGCGTTTTACCGGTTCCCGGAGGGCCTACGAGCAACACGCCGCGTGGAATTTTACCGCCGAGGCGTTGAAATTTCGCTGGTGTTTTGAGAAACTCGACCACCTCTTGCAGTTCGTATTTCGACTCATCCACGCCCGCGACATCCGCGAAGGTGGTGCTTGGTCGATCTTCAAGAATCAACTTCGCACGGCTCTTGCCAAAGCTGAAGATACCCTGTTGTCCCTGTGAAGCCCTGCGGCTAAAGTAGATGAATAAAGCAATCAATCCCACCCAGGGCAAGATCGCGAGTAAGATATTCAGCCAAAACGAGTTGTCGGGTGGCGGCTGATATGTCACCTTTGCCCCGCTATCGATCAGCTTTTTCGGCAGGTCGGTATCGCCATTCGCCAGTTGCACCACATGATAGCTAGTATGACCACCAACTTCGTTATACAAATCGCCCTGAATATCGGTTTGCCCGATAATTGCCGCAGTTTTAATATTTTTATCCGCGATCTGTTGATAGAAATCGCTATACGAGAGTTCTGTGCGCGTTGACGTGTTATTGTTTGTGTTGATGTTGAAGTAACTATACGCGTACACCGCTACCATAATCACCACCAGCACGAGTAGCCAGCGATTAAGGCTGGAGCCGCGTTTCGGGGGCGTCTGTCCATTTTGTGGCGGACGATTCATAGGGTCTATCTGCTGCCGTCTTGGTCGCTCGCCATTATTATTTTGTAGCCAGTACATGTTATCCGGCTGTTTGTCCATTCGTGTTGTACCTGCTTTCTGCGCCTCCGACATGTATGATTCCTAAGAACACATACAAAAGGGAAAGTGGGGCATACTCTATACCTTATTATAGCTTACGCGTAGACAATACGACTAGATAGTCCTATTGTCGCGCTTAGAAGGGAGTTTCTTATTCGCAATTGTATGTAGGCGTATAGTATCGTTTATCGTCTCTACTGTCAATTTTGTTGTTCTAAAAAGAGAGTTTCTCTTGCTCTTTCGGGTAAGGAAGTCTCTTTTCTATTCTATATTAGATACGATTTGCCTTGTAGGAACGTTGCTATTTCACGCTCTGAATTTTTATACAGCGTGTAGGAGGAAGCCCAAGCCTACCCCTGCTATTGTGCCTAGAGTAACCACAACCAAAAACTCAAAACCTGCACGTAGTGGTTTTTTACGTGTATAGCGAGCTTTGATTGCGCCAAGGCTCATTGCCGTAAGTGCTGTGAGTCCATAAGCCCACCAGCGAGGTTGCGGTAAAGAAAGCAGGACCGGTATCGTCGGAATAAGGCCACCAATTATAAACGAGAG
>CAXUGH010000033.1:0-3077 GCA_964250365.1 uncultured Ktedonobacteraceae bacterium | reverse complement strand
CGATGTTCGAGAACCTCTTGCTCTGTCCGTGCGGACAAATAGCCGCCAAGTGCCATTGACACACCACCCGCTATAACCTCACTGAGCATAATCAGGAGTAAGTTCGCTGATGTCCCTCCACTTACAGCCATGAGGAAGACAAGCGTGGTTACGAGACCGTCATTGAGTCCAAAGACGATCTCACGCAACCAATCGCCCCCATGAGGATGCTGTTCTGTAATCTGTTCCATGCTGTTCTCACTACTTGAATTTTATCGATTCAAGGAATTGTGTCATATATTTTCTCTCCTTGCAACTCTATTCGTATTGCCAGTGCATTGCCTGTAATAGCTTTTGAAAGGCTTGTGAGGCGTAACGGAAGCGTTCGGGTCCGCTAAAGCCTTGAAACTGTCCGGCTAAAGCAAGATGCGGTTCAAGCGAGAAAAATCCATCATAATTACTTTTGTGTAGACGTTGCAGAATGTTTGCCCACTGCGCCTTACCTTCTCCCGCAGCGACAACACTTCCATCGGCTAAAGCGTCCTTGACATGCACATAACGAATCCACGAATGCAGAGCTTCGTAGGCATCAGGAAAAGGAATTTGTTGGCACTGAATGAAATTCGCCGGATCGAACGCTGCTTGCAGATGCGAGTCATTGATGGTCTTGAGCAGGTCAACACAACGCGCGATAGTATCACCATAAATGTCTTTCTCGTTCTCATGCAATAGTGTGATATGTGCGCCTCCTGCTCGATTGGTCATGCGTCTTAAACGGGAAAGAGCCTCGTCGCGCCATTCCGAGGAGTCAACAACCTCGCCGCTTTCCGCATCGGCCTCTGTGAGAATAGGTGGATAGAAAGAAAAGATGCGAATAAACGGTGTCTGAAAGATGTTCGCTAGCTCTATGACGCGTTCCAGTTTTTGCAGAGAGATGTCGAACGGGCTGTCAATCGGTACCTTGCCGAGTGGAGAGGCGATACAGGCAACACCAATATTATGCTTGTTGAGCGTCTGCTGAATAGTCATGACCTGCGAGTCTGTCAAGTCGAGGACGTTTGTGCCCCAGACGCCGCGCAGGTCGATGTAGGAAATGTTTTCGCTCTGTAGTACCGCTATCTGCTCGTCGAGGTCGGCAGAAATTTCGTCCGCGAAGGCTGAGAGGCGAATCATGCTAGGAAAACCTCCTTATGTATACGAACCGATTCATAGATGCTCAGAATAATATCGACGGGACGACGAGCAGCATAGCCATCAACGAGGGGCGTCCCATTCTCGCGTATGGCTCGAATCATGTCCGCAATCTGTAATGCATGGCTATTGGCTGAGACAGCCGCAGGATTTTGCGCCGCCGACATATCTCCCTGCGCCTTCTTCTGCTCTATCTTAGGACTCACGCCGTAATCACCTGCCGCCTCTTTCTCGTCGCGGGCAAGGTGCAGAAAACTCAGGTTGTCGTTCTCGATAATCGCCGACCCCTTATCGCCAAATAGCTCAACACGCGTAGTAACGCCAGGGTAGGCACCCGTTGTCGCCGCGATAGTGCCAACGGCTCCATTAGCGAAGCGCAATACCGCAACCGCCACGTCCTCTGTCTCCATCCGATGTACGAGTGTGTCGGTATAGGCGTAGAGGCTTTTCACCGGACCCATGAGCCACTGCAACAAATCAATTGAGTGAATGGATTGATTCATGAGAACACCGCCTCCATCGAATTGCCATGTACCGCGCCATGCACCACTATCGTAGTACGTCTGCGAACGCCACCAGGGAATGAGGGCGTTACCCAGCACAAGTCGCCCAAAGGCGTTCTCCTGCACCAATGAGTAAATCTGCTGCGTTGCCGGGTCGAAGCGATGTTGACTGATGACCGAGAGCTTGACGCCCATCTCTTGTTGCGTTTGCAACATGGCGTCGATTGCCTCCTTCGTAATCTCCATTGGCTTCTCGACGATGACGTGTCGGCCCGTTCGCATGGCTTGCCGTGCGTGTTTACCATGCTCGCCGCTTGGTGTACAGATGGTAACAACATCCAATTGCTCACTATCCAGCATCGCTTGAATATCCATATACGGCGTCACATGAAACTTGTCTGCCAGCTTCTGCGCTCGCCCTGGAAGAGGATCGGCAACGGCGACAAGTTGTGCATCTGCAAGGCTCGTAATGGCCTCAGCATGTGTTGGTCCAATCACACCGCAGCCAACAATGCCAAAGCGTAGTAGGTTTGTCATATAGTCATGTCTCCTTTACCTTCATCATTTCCGTTTACGACATCTGTCCATTGCTGCTTAATGTACTCTATCGCTGTATTCGCTTCCCGCTCGAAATCATGCCAGCGACACTCTATTGAGATGCGCTGGTCGTAGCCACCCTTATGTAAGGCGCGGAAATAGGGGCGTAGGTCTTCGCCATAGCGACCCGGAGCCGCTCGCTCCCGCTTTTCGGCAACATGCACATGCGAGATAAGCGGTACCCATGCGGCGATGTCCGTTGCCGCCTCACCGTTGCACGCCATGTGATAGGTGTCGATAAGCAACGTCGCACCTGATACAATATATTTTGTGACAAGTGTACCACCTTCGTTGACGGTATTCAGTACATTCGTCTCTTCGTAGCGTAACGGTTCGAGAGCGATTTGAATGCCATACGGCTGCGCCCATTCGCTCCAGGTTGCGAGATAGGTGCCAATTTGCTCTAGTCCAGTTTTGTAGTCGCAATCAGTTGGCAGTCGTCGCGCATCGCCACTACCTAAGACGATTCTACGCACACCCACCTGTTCGGCGCGTTCGAGCATTGTTTTGATGTAGCGTTCCAGTCGTACCGTATCTACATGTTGAGAAGGTGTCTCGATGATTGACAGGTTAGCGGGAAGCATGCTATTGCATGCCTCGATTGGCTTACCAATGCTACGGGCTTCTTGCCACAACTGCTCGAAGTAGTCTTGATTTTGCTCTGGTACCAGAAAGCGTTGTACATTCTCTTCCAGGTAATCGAACGTTTTCTCTTGCAGAGCAGCAACGTCTGAATAGGGAGCGCAAATACCAAATCTCATAGAATACCTTTCATATGTAATACACAGTTAATTTTGATTTGTTCCT
>CAXUGH010000032.1:20723-26052 GCA_964250365.1 uncultured Ktedonobacteraceae bacterium | reverse complement strand
TTTTAACAAATCATACCCAACTCCACCACCTCTTTTCCGGCTTTGGCGCCACGTAGCTCTATTTGCTCTACAAATTACCCTTTTTCAGCAAACACGGCATTGATGAGAAACATCGTTAGACAGATGATACCCAACGCCATCAGTCCTACAATCCATAAATGAGAAACTGCTGTTAGCCCTACACATATACCCGCCAGTGGCACTAGCATCACCACTGATACGATTGCGAGCGCAAGCTTCTGCGCTGCTGACACTCTATCCTTACTCATGCCCTGTGGATAGAGCTTACCACGCGGTCCCTGCGCCATGCGTTGTGAGAGGCGTTGCGCGAAGGCGTCCATAAAGTTATCGTCATACATGCTATCAACTGGTGGAGGTACCTGCTGGTTCTGAGGTGGTGTGACATAGTGCTGTTGCTGTGGCGGACCATCATATTGGCCTGTATAGCCACTATATTGCTGTTCTTGCATGATATTGGTGTGTCCTTCCGTATCTCTATACACTCATTGAAGCGTCTCTTGCACCTGTTCTATCTACGCATCACGAGTTACAAGAGTTGTAGGAGCCGATTTACCGCGTTCTGGAAGCATCTCGATTGCCGACTAGGACGCGGTAAATCGGTCCCTACCAAATTGATCGCACAACATCTGCAGAGTTGTAGCGATGAGCATGCATCTTTGGATGAGTATGTAGAATGTAAGTAGAAGCAGAGTTGTGAGGGATGGGGGGAAATGACAATAGTATGGTCTATATACAAAGTAAACAGAAAAATGCACAGGAAGATTTAGTAGGTAAAACGCTTTGTGACGACGAATATTATATACATCGCGTCATTGGACATGGCGGTATGGGCAAGGTATATCTCGCCGCCCATAGCGAACTGACGGTGCCTGTGGCAATCAAACAAGCTCGCTCTGATTCGATGCTACCAGAAAGCGCAATTGCTACACTGGATTGTCTTCTACAGGGCGAAGAACCGCCCCCAATGCAGGAATTTCCCACGAGCGGCGGAGGACATACGGATCGTTTCTTCCATGAAGCACTCTTTCTCGCACGCATGCATCATCCAGCACTACCCTCGCTTTACGACTACTTTTATGAGGATGGCTACTGGTATATGGTCATGGACTATATCCCTGGGCAGACATTGACAGCTTATCTACGCCAGCAAGGGCCTTTGCCACCATTAGAGGCACTTAGCTACGCACTTCAACTGTGCGATGTGTTCGACTACCTGCACAGACAGACGCCACCAATCGTGTATCGTGACCTGAAACCATCGAACGTCCTCATTACGCCTGATGGTACGTTGATGCTCGTCGATTTTGGCATCGCGCGTTACTTCAAAGAAGGTCAGAGCAACGACACCACCGATTTCGGCTCCCCCGGCTATGCCTCGCCAGAACAGTACCAGACCGAAGGACAGACAGATGGACGCTCAGACCTGTATAGTCTTGGTGTCCTGATCTATGAAATGGTAACTGGGCATCGTCCTCCGTCAACAGATGGGGGATCGCCAATGGACACCTTGAGCAACGACGCTTTCACTCTATCACCGACTATAAGCGGGCTAATCGCTCTTGCAACGCGTACCGAACCGATGTATCGCTTTCAATCCGCACACACCTTCTTTCTCGCGCTTGAACGCGCCTATGCCATTGAAGAACACACCACGTATCAGCAACGCGTCATGCTACAACAGGCAATGGAGAGTCAAAGCGATATCGCGGTTGCAGAAACGGTAGAGACTAGTGCTGTAACAAAAGGAGATGCATTCCACGTCAATCCGCTAGAGCCATTGCAGCGTCAAAAGATACGCGAGGTGCTACAGGACATGCGCCGCAGTCGCGTCGCCGAAGAGGATTTAGAGAGCGAATTGGCGACGTTTGATGAGAATCTGGCCCAGCGTGTGTCAATCGAGTTACCCAAGATTTCTCTATCCGCCCCTACAGATGCAGAGATTCCGCAACTGATGCCCTCACCGTTGCGTAGCCCATCACCACGCATGAAACAACCAGCGCGTTATTCGCCCAACGCTATTCTTCGCGCCAGCTTTTTGATCGCGCTCATCGCATGCTTACTCTTTGTATCGCTGTTTGTGACAGCACGAGCCATTCACAACTCTTCAAGCACTTCACAGAGTTCACAGAATGCGGCAACGAAGCAACCTAATGCTACTCCAACATCAGCGGCAACCGCGACTCCTTCTACAGCAATAACAGCAGTATGGCAACATCTTCCTTCGCTACCAGACGCACTTGCAGACAATACCACTGTCTATGTACAAGTAAATGGACGCGCCTATCTCTATGTGAACGGTGGTTATCGCGGCGCGAAGGCGTCGCCGCACTATGACCACCACATCTACCGCTATGACATTGCAGCGTCGCAGTGGGAAACGTCATCAAGTGTCCAGTTTCCCGGCATGGTCAACAATGCCGTTGCCGCTGATACATCAGGCCGTGTGTTTTATACGGCAGGGTACTCTACCACAGCATTTACTGTGACCTCATTGCTCTACATGTATCAGCCTACAGGCGATACCGTACAAAAAATCGTGCCGCCATCTACAATTACGCTCGGCTTCGGCGGTAGTATAGTTGCGGACTCTCAAGGACACTTATATCTCACGCAGGGCTTTTTGCATAGTGGCAACGGGCAGCAAGCAGGAACAGGCTGGTATCGTTACGACATCGAGACGGGGCAGTGGCATGTATTGGCACCGCTACCTGTAGGACTCGGCTATGTCGTGCTTGCCAAGAACAATAACGGCATCGTTCTCATTGGCGGGGCACAGGATACCGGTCAACAAGAGCAAACAAACGGTGTCTACACCTACAATGAATCCACAAACACATGGACGCAATTCTCTTCCAACGCACCCCTCATGCTCAGTGGGGCCGCGAGTTGTATCGTGCAACCTGGAAAGCTAGCGATTATCGGTGGCTACGATGCTACTCATGGTGCTGGCTCGAATTCGGTATGGCTCGTCGATCTCAATACGCTCAAATGGACACACGGACCCAATCTGCCAAATGGCGGTTCAGTCTTTGGCAGTGCCGCAAGCAATGGGCAGGGAAACATTTTTCTGTTACGCGGAGCTAGTGATCCTAGCAAACCAACGGCTGATTTTTTGAAATTGACGTTGTCGTAGGGTTTTATGGGTGTATCACATCATAGATTAACGGCTTCGTCTCAACAGGCTCTTCGCTCCATGAGTAGCAATTCAGCAAGCTGTCTTGCAGAGCATCGACCTCCTGGAAAGTTCGCGCATGTAGCTCTAGTAACGGATCGCCGGAATGCACGTAATCTCCTACTTTGGCCTGCAATACAAGGCCGGTGCGATGGTCGATCTGCTCGCCCTTCTTGAAACGACCTGCGCCAAGATGCATGCTCGCAAGGCCAATTTGCTCGGAATGAATGCCTACTATATAGCCACTACGTGGGCTGGTAAGTATTCTCTGAATGGGTGCTTTGGGCAATAGATTGGGTTGCTCTATCTGGCGAGCATCGCCACCTTGCGCTGCAATGACCTCGGCAAGCTTTGCGACGGCGGCACCTGATTGTATTGCCTGTTGTACACGCATATCCGCCTCGACACGGCTTTCCGCGGTATGAGTCATCAACAATAATTCCGCCGCTTCTGAGTAGCATAGCTCGGACACGTCGCTCGGTCCATCGCCATGCAGTATGTCGATTGCTTCATGCAGTTCCAGGGCATTGCCGACTGCTTTGCCCAGTGGCTGCTCCATCGCGGTAATCGCGGCGACGGTACACATTTCGGCGGCACGTCCAATGTTGACCATCGCACTTGCGAGAGCATGTGCCTGCTCTCGCGTCTTCATGAAGGCACCCTCGCCCACCTTGACATCCAGGAGGAGATGCGATGCACCAATCGCTAACTTTTTGCTCATAATGCTTGCTGCGATCAGTGGAATGCTCTCAATCGTACCAGTCACATCGCGTAACGCGTACATCTTGCCGTCGGCGGGTGCGAGTTCGGCTGACTGACCTGCAAGCACAAGATTGTGGCGCATGAGAATGTCTATAAACTCGCGGCGTGGCAGTTCAGCGCGAAAGCCCGTCACAGACTCTAGTTTGTCAACGGTACCGCCCGTATGCCCTAATCCACGTCCAGTCATTTTGCCAACCGCGACACCACAGGCGGCGACAAGCGGAGCCACAGCAAGCGTTACCTTGTCGCCAACACCGCCCGTACTGTGTTTATCGACAACAGGCGCGACAATATCGCGTACATGTAGCTCTTCGCCAGAGCGCATCATAGCAAGCGTCAAATCGCTAGTCTCCTGCGTTGACATGCCGCGCCAGTAAATCGCCATCAATAAGGCCGACATCTGATAATCGGGTACTTCGCCTCGTGTGTACGCGCCAATGCACCAATCTATCTCCGCCGTCATCAGGACATGACCGTCGCGCTTTTTTCTGATAAGTTCTACCGCGTCCATGATAAAGCCTGTTTCTTATTCTGATAGCACTATACGCAGTGAGTCAGTATCAAAGCCGTTACCAGTCTCGATCTGATAGCGATTCAACGTCTGGCTACCTAGACGCACGTTACGATCAAAGCGCAACTGCCCATTTGTAAATTCGTAGGTAGTCGCCTCACGCTCCACAATTCCCTGCACAAGAACCGTCTCAACTGCCCGTGTGTCCTGTTCATGAAACGCCTTGAGCAGAGTCGCCACCTGCTGCCAGGGAGCGCAACGCTGATAGGCAATGCGAACCACCTTCTTACGTTTATCGACAATAGCATCATCAAGAAGCGTAAACGGAACCGCCTCGCCTTCCAATTCCTTGAGATGTGCTACTGTGTGCGGTGGAAAGTGCGCGGGCGACTCCACTACCTGCTGGAGTTGCTGAGGCTGTATAGGTGGGAGAACAGGAGGACGAATTGGCTGTTGTACAGGTGCCTGACGTGGTGGCATAGCAACGGGAGTCTGCTGCGGAGTTCGCGCTGGCTGGTACGGCTGCTGCGCGGGTCGTGTCGCACCCTGAGTAGGAAATGGATGTTGCGCTGGTGCATAGGGAGGACGTTGTGCTGGTTGCGGACGTGACGGTTGATACGGCTGTTGCACAGGTTTTTGACGTGTGTTCGCCTGTGGCAAGTCACGACCACACTGGGCACAAAACGTGGCGTGGTCAGTGTTCAGACCCCCACAATAAGGACAACGCATAGCTGTTACTCTCCGTTCTCTAAAAACTGCATTCTCTCATGTATATCTATTATACATCCGTGTTGTTCTAAGATGTTCGCTTGAATGGTTTTCGTGGTACGCCTCAAAAATTTATTTTTAAAAATAGGCAGATG
>CAXUGH010000032.1:0-20713 GCA_964250365.1 uncultured Ktedonobacteraceae bacterium | reverse complement strand
CCCCCACCAAAAAAAAAATTATTCCCCCGTACCACAACAATATGACTTTCGTCACGATGCTCATTACTACAAGATATGTATTCCGGTACTTACCATTGAGCATTCCATGCTCTATACTCTTAACATAAACGTAAGTACTCATCATCTATACAATGCAAAAGGAAATAGCAGTCATGCAAGATATCACAAAAACAGACCCCATCCACAGGCTTCCGCTAGATGGGGCGAATTTAGAGGTCAATGTACGGAATCTCGTAAAGACGTTTGGCAAGCACGAGGCGGTGAAGGATGTTTCATTCACCATTGGCAAGGGTGAAATCTTCGGTCTGCTTGGTCCAAATGGAGCCGGTAAAAGCACCACAATCAACATGATGTGCGGCTATTTAGCACCGACATCGGGCGACACTCTCATTGGTGGCATATCGGTGAGACAGGAGCCACGCAAAGCGAAACGCATCATCGGCGTTGTGCCACAGGAAATCGCACTTTATCGTGACCTCACCTCACTAGAAAACCTTGAGTTCTTCGGCGAAATCTACGGCTTGTCAGCGAAGGAGCGACGAGAGCGTGCCGACGAGGTATTACACTTCGTCGGATTGTATGATCGACGCAAAGAGGCCATCAAGACATTTTCCGGCGGCATGCAACGCCGCATCAATATGGCGGTAGCTATGATGCATCAACCTGCATTTCTGTTGATGGACGAGCCAACCGTCGGCGTCGATCCACAGTCACGCGAAAACATCTTCGATACCATCGAGCAGATACGTGACTCTGGCACCACCATCCTCTACACAACTCATTACATGGAAGAGGCCGAACGCCTGTGCAACCACATCGCCATCATGGACGAAGGGCGTATCATCGCAATGGGTACCCTCGATCAACTATTGGCACTGCGTGATGAACAGCGCGAGGTGCAACGCCCTCACGGTCTACAAGAACTGTTTATCCAACTTACGGGCAAAACGCTCCGCGACTAGTAACATGTTCATAGAAAAGAGATAGAGATATGAAAACGCTCTGGTATATCGCAAAAAAAGATTTGTTACAGGTGTTGAAAGATAGAAGTTCATTTGTGCTACTGCTTGTTGTGCCTCTCGCCCTGATAGCGGTGATTGGAGTGGCTCTTGGTGGCCTCTCAAACAGCTCTACGCAAATTGCTATCACTGTTGCGGTCAACAATCAAGACAACGGCTACGTAGGAAAAGCGGTTGTCGATGCACTCAAAATCAACACCAGCAGTTTGAAAATCACTGTTAATTCCTACAACACTGCTGATGGAGTTACGCAACAGGTAAAGGATAGCAACGCCGATGCAGGAGTTGTTATTCCTGCTGGCACAACCGACACGCTCATTAAAACATCAGCAAGCACACAAACAACCAGCAATCTGGTCAAGGTGTACTCACTACCAAATAGCACAGATGCACGCGTTACAATCGTACAAAACCTTGTCGGTGGCGTCGTCAATTCACTGGTAAACGCTCAATACGCAGGAAGTTCGGCGGTGAGTCAGGTCTACAAGGTATGTAACATCCCTGGCAACCATTGCGCCCAACAAACGGTTGATGCTGCGACAATAGCTAAAAGCGTGAGTGACGCTAGTACAGTTGCAGTAAAGAATGCCCAGATTCAGCTACTCACAGCGGGACAGGCACCCAAGACTAATAGCTTCGATCAGACGGTGCCAGGATACGCGGTGTTCTTCGCCCTCTTCGGTCTCAATGCGGTAGCTGCAACCATTTTACAAGAGAAGGAAGACGGCACCTTCCGTCGCCTCCTGATCGCACCCATTCAGAAGTATTCGCTGCTTGGCGGCAAAGTACTGGCGCAGTTTATTCTCACAGTGTTACAGCTTGCAGTACTGTTCACCATCGGTGATATCGTCTTCCATCTCGATGTGGCATCGTGGCCTGCGTTGATACTGCTCTTGATTGGCACCAGCTTCGCCACAACTGGCCTCGGCATCCTGCTAGTCTCCGTCGTCAAGACGCGACGCCAACTCAACCCGATTGTCACGCTAGTCACGCTCATCACCGCCGCCATCGGTGGCGCATGGTGGCCTCTATATATAGAGCCAACGTGGATGCAGCAAATTGCAAAAATCGGCATCACGGCGTGGGCAATGGAGGGCTTAAACGCAATTATGATTTACGGCAAAGGCTTCGAGTCGGCGGTGCCCGACATGATTGGCTTGCTCGGCTATGGCGTAATCTGCTTCCTGATCGCGCTCCGCTTCTTCCGCTTCCAGGAGAAGGCGGCATAACTACAAAGACAGCACAGAGACGGGACGCGTCCCGTCTCTGTGCTGTCTTTGTAGTTATGCAGTCAAGCTTGCTTGACGATGGCTTCGACAAGTTGAGCGTTTGTACTTGTTTTCTCGAAGAGGCGCACAACCTGCTCTGCGGCATCGCGGCGCGGCAAATCAGCCATACGCCGCCGTACAATCGACATGGCGCGTAGTTCGTCGGGCGAGAGCAAACGTTCCTCCTGGCGCGTACTGGACGACATCAGGTCAATAGCTGGATAGATACGGCGGTCGGCGAGTTCACGCGAGAGACGCACTTCGAGATTTCCAGTACTCTTGAACTCCTCGTAGACCACTTCATCGAGACGACTCCCTGTTTCGACAAGGCAACTAGCAATGATCGTCAGGCTACCACCCTCTTCGAGCGTTCGGGCGCAGCCAAAGACGCGACGCCCAATCTCTAACGCCTGAGCATCGACACCACCGGACATCGTGCGTCCACCGCTGCGTGGATTGCTCCACATGTCGCTATTGAGATTGTGAGCACGAGCAAGGCGTGTCAGCGAGTCAAGCAGGATAATCACATCGCGTCCCTGCTCCACCTGTCGTTTCGCCTCCTGAAGAGCCTGCTCAACGATACGCCCATGTCGGTTAGAAGCCTGATCGAAACTCGATGCATATAGCTTCACATTTGGCCCCTTCACCTCTGTTCGCCACTCCGTCACCTCCTCCGGTCGCTCATCAACGAGGCACAAAAAGAGGCTGGCCTGCGGATAGTTCTGAATAATGGAGGCGGCGGTCTGGCGCAGTATAGTCGTCTTGCCAGCCTGTGGAGGAGCTACGATCAACGCTCGCTGCCCAAAGCCAATGGGCACAAACAAATCCATCATACGCGGAGCAATCGGCGTCGCTCCCGTCTCCAACGTAATGCGTTGATGAGGATAAATAGGTGTCAACTTCTCAAAAGGGGTTCGTATGGATGCCACTTCTCTCGTCCCTCGCTCCCTATGTGGAGAGGCCATGAAATATACTGCTGTAAATGGTCAGCACGTCTCTCATACTGTATCACATGGGGTCAAATGAGCGATACAGTACGAGAAACGTGTAGCAGTCTACCTTGAGTAGCGTGGGCGCATCAGGAATACAGCGGACACAAAGCCGACGAGGTAGGTACCTAAAACAATAATAATGATGGTTTGCACATCAAGAAACATATATAGCCTCCTGTCTTTAGCGGTCAAGACGACGCGTATTTGAGCGACGTAAGACAGTACGAACTTGTCGTGATGGAACAGGAAGAGATGGTTCAGTTGAGCGGCGACTCATATTCATTTGCGTATTCAATCGTCTACGCTCTTCTAAATCCATTGCACGCCTTTCACGCCAATAGCGGCGTCTGTCTCGATCATCATCGAACGCTGTCCACAACCACTCAATGCCAATCGTAAGCCCTGCTACTGTAGCAAGTAGGAACAGAATTAACAGGAGTGCTGTCACCAACGAAAGGAACTGAGGTGCGACAGTAACAATCAGTGTAGGTGTGGCTTGAAACAGAAATGCTGTAAGAGGTACAACTCCACATCCTGCTATGAGCAGTGATTTACCCAAGTTACTTGAAGACCGAGCGTTCATAACATGCCCTCCTGTCTAGTCTATACCGGCACCTACTTTTGTACTAAGCTACGAATGCTACATCTCTCTATGATGAACTTTGACCTAATAATGTGGATATGCGACATGAGCGGCAGGGAGACCGCAAGGGTCTCCCCTACACGTAGATGGAGGAAAGACTCTTGCGGTCTCCCTGCCACACTACGCGCTACAACCTTTGTCCTGTAATTGAAGGTGTGTAAGAACAACGGTTTTTAGCCGTTTATATGCGATACACAAAGAGGCACTATGACGACATTTTTCTGCTGGGCTATGTGGTAAAAGTTCTCGGTATCGATCTAATTGAATACCCATTTTTCCGAAGGCTCGCTGTAATGGACCATCATCTACATATGGATGGTTAGCTAAGTCGATGAGGAGGGCAGTACGTTGTTTCGCTGGAAAATTCACGATACTTTGAGCTATGAGCATAAAAAGCGAGGAGTTGTCGATATCACTTAGGATATCTTCTGTGAAGTCAACCCAATGCTCCGCAATCAGCTTCTCCTGCAAAGCTACGTCACTTGAAGGACGTACAAGACGCACCTCTCTGCGAGCAATATCATACAGACGATTAGCGGCAACTTTTTTACTAAAGTGGAATGGTGAGAGAATGGGTGCAACTTCACCCTGCTGGGCCTTCTGTATGTATAGGAAAGTACGTACAACGGCATCCTGAATCACATCAGCGGCAAGATCATATTCTTGTCCACACCAATCTTGCAGGCCAACATGGTAGACCTGTTTTTTGACAGGGACGGCTAATGAGGTGTACAGTTCGCTCCAAACAAGATCATCTTTCAAGTTTTGTTGTCGAGTAGTAGCCATATGGGATATCCTCCTTAGGGATGTATGTAACATGCTTACATGTTCTTTACAAAACCTACGTAAAAGCCTATTACTAGCCGCGCTACTGCAATATTCTTGAATTTATTTCACTTTATAGATAGGTATTTTCAAGTATCCTACATTTCTATTTAGCTTTCCTTCCCTAGCTTGTATATATCTTAACATTACAGTTAGCTTTCTGTCAACGTACAAATGTCCGAAAAGTAACCGTTTTCAAATGTCTTTTTATAAATTCTAACTTTTCTAAATTTGATTTGGTATATCTTGCTCTCTAACTCCTTACAAACTATTAGACACAACAAGATACAGATAAGTAAATTCATATTAAGGAGAGATTTTATAAAGTCTCTAAGAAGGTTATTGACAACAGTGGTATGCTATATTTGATTTGAAGAAACTTACAAAATACTAGTCATAACTTAATAGGTAATCTTAGATAAACACGTTGATAGTTAAAAAATTTTGGTACTTTAATACCAAATTTCTTCAAGGTGTAAGAAAGCTTGCTATACCGAGCGTAGTTTGTGTATACTATTCTTAATAATTTGCTTGTGCGACTTCGCTCATAGCTTTCAGAGGGACACATTTATGGCGATAGATGAGAGAAATCAGCAACACAGAATAAGGAAGCTTCTTCAAGATGAGGAAGTACAAGCGCGTGTGCAAGAAAATATCCGCCGAGGACGCGAAGACGCGAAGGTGACGATTGGACGCGCCTCTGAACTCTTCGATATTCGACCAAGCAAGCTGCGTGAATTGGATGAGCTACTTAAACCTGAGCGTTCAAGAGAAGCTGGCAGTGGTCAACGTCAGTACTCTCTCACAGAGCTAAACAAGCTTGCGATCATTAGCGAACTGCTCAACTATCAGAAAATTCCTCTAAGTGATATTCCTTCAGATATTGACGAAATTTGGTATTCAGTATCTCCGTCTACTGAAGAAAGGCACGCGGCGGCAAGAGAAGCAAGCAATGAGGCATATATCCGTATGTCCATTGACCACCGTGTAGAGGACGCGAATAAAGAAGAGTTCTGGCGTTACTTTATCTCACAGGCATTGCGTCTCGCATTAAACTTGGTATGCGAGGATATTCCTGATCCAGTGGTAGGCATTGTCTTACCATTAACGAGACAAAAGAATGCTACATTAGAGCTACTACCACAAGAGTTGCCCAATCTTGGCCCATGTCTTATCGGTTGGCGTGATCAGAATCGCTCGTATCACACATTTTACGATCCTTCGCCCTTCTTCGAGTACCCAAGCGACTTTCGTGTCCGTGGACTGGTAGCACTGGAAGAGCAGGAGCCTAAAGATCACACATTTATTGTCTTGCAAAGAAAGACACGACTGCTCTTTCTTCCGCCCGCTCTTGTTGAAACCGTTCGTAAGCTTCTTACACCAATATATGAGAATACACACGTCTGGCAACTCTTCTTTGATAGAGGAATGAGAGATATTGTCTATCCCACTACATCTTTCGGTAGCACAAACATTTCAGACTCAGTTCTCACCTCTCTAGCTAATATGGCAGTACAGCTTGGTGGAAAATCTGCTGATGGCAGAAATCGGTGGAAGTTTTGTGACGTTCTCCTACCTAACAATGACCAGCTTTCTCTACAGTCACGTGCGTTAGTCCTACAGGCACAGGGTAAAGGCTCTCCTTATATCGTAGGTAAAAGCTTTGTTTCGCCAGATACTCCTATTCTTAGTTTGAGTTTGCGAGCATATCAAGCTAGCCGTGTTCTCTATCGTCCGGTAGTCTCTTCTCAAGACAAAACCATTGCATACCGTGAACTAGAGGAGCCTATTGGGTCTGCTATCGCGCTTCCCATCGAAGGAAGAGATGGCTTGCCCCAGGCAGTACTTTATCTGTCCTCGGAGGAAAAGGAAGCTTTCAATGGCGAATATCAGAGTGTATTAAGATTGATATGTCGCATGATAGGAGAATTGCTCGAAACATCGCGCATTCGTCAGCAGAGCGAGGCAAGGCTGAGGAACATTATAACCAGACCAAGGGTTGTAAACGAGATACTCGGAGTGTATCCCTCGGAGAATGGCTTCGTGGAGGATGTTGAAGACATTCTGCGCGACATCAAAGAGAGGAATGATCCAACGGCTGAGGGCGTAACCTCCTTCATCTCCGTCGCTATCGATAACCTGAGCAACCTTACCGATAAATATGGCGATCAAGTCATGATCAATTTAAGCAAAGCAGTTGCAAACCGCACTGAAGAGCAGATAGGGCTACTTTTTGACAAGCCATCAGACTGTAAATTGTACCATATCTACGCCGACCGTTTCTATCTCCTGTTGAAGAACGTATCGCTCGAACAAGCTAGAGAAAATGCAGAGAAGATACGACGGGTGCTAAAGATAGACTACTACATCCCTGTTTTGCCAGCATTTATAGCTCAACCTAAAGATAGAGTTGAGTTGAAAAATATAACGGCACGGCTGGGAGTAAGTTCGTATAAGCACTCAAAACTTCATAAACTCCTAAACGAATGGCCTAACGAAACGTGTGTAGCAGATGTGAGAGCCGGTAGTGTTCTCTACTATCTTGATGTCATGCTTAACAGAGCAAGGCAAGAAGGTGGGAATTGTATCGTCTCTTATTATCCTGCTGATCCTCCAAGATATGAGCATAGTAGACATGATATTTGGTCACCACCCATAGAATGAAACTCCTTTTGTAAAAATTTATAGGCCAATTGGTTATGTTTTTGCTTCAAGTTACTCGTAATACTTTAGCCCGTTATGTAGTTAAACAACGTATTATTATATAATACTTGTTTGATTTTACTAGACATACTCACAATTTTTGCATGAAGAAATGTCGAATGGAATAGTTTATGTTGAAAGTATTTGTCTTAGGGCGCCCAGGAAGCGGAAAAACAACTGCCGTAAATTACATTCATGAGTTCGCAAAGTCTCAAGGATGTCCAACACTCCGTTTCAAAGACTATGATATACTCTACGAAATGTACCAGGAAGATATCAATAAAGAGTATCATGACAATAGGGAACGAAAGTTTCTTCCGGCAGAATATGAAGGTTTTGATGTAAAAGATATAACCATGTTTGATGTGGCTCTCGAACGATTGAGGAAGAGAGTCGAAGATTTATCTTCTGATGCTGAAGGAATTGCAACTATTGAGTTTGCGCGAGATGATTATGAAGATGCATTAAAGAAATTTGGCTTGGATGCTACAAAAGGGGCGTATTTTTTATTTGTGGCTTGCAACTTGGAAGACTGCATCTGTCGCATCTATAAACGTTTGAGCAACCCTCCTAAACCAGATTATCATTTTGTCTCGAAACGCATTATGCAATCGTACTATAGCAAGGGAAATTGGGACTATGTTACAGGCGATTGTAAAGACGATTTTCGACTAGAAAAAGTAGTAGCCATTAACAACACGAGTATTACGTTAGAGGACTTCAAGCAGAAGGTAGATGCTTTCGCTGAAGACGCGGTAAATGCAGCTCTTTGTACTCCTGTACAACATCTTGCCCTTAGCAATCATTAAATAGAAGATATCTTTGTATATCACTAGTTTGTCAATCATAAAAGAGCCTTTGGAGGATAATGGACTTGATGACAAAGATATCATCAAGTCCATTATCCTTTTTTTATATATTTGGTATGCAAATTAGGAGCCTTCTCAACTTGTGTTTGTATGTATTCCTCTTCACAGTCCTCTAACACATGCATTAAAACACCTTACGTTCAAATATGTTATACTGTATAATGTTGTGCCAATTTGTATGCCTAAAAGCTTAGTTCAACTAGAAATGTTGAGTTTTATATGGGATAAGTTCTATGCTTGTAAAGCTTTTTGTATTAGGTCGTCCTGGCTGTGGAAAATCGAAGACGGTTCGCCATATTGCAGAACTTATTGAGTCTGAAAGTTGGGTTTCTCATCATTTCAAGGATTATGACATCCTGGAGAAAATGTTTCAAGAAGACATCTTGCACAGACGGTTTGAGCCTTTTGAATATATAGGCTTCGATGTTCATGGTCAACCTACTACATACACAGGCTTCAATGTAATTGATCGCCTTGTGCTAGACGAAGCCCTAGAAGTCCTAGAGAACAATATTCACCAACACACCTTCAATGCTAAAGAGAACGAGCTTATCGTTATAGAGTTTGCGCGAGATGATTATAATTGGGCGTTACAGCAATTCTCTCAAGATTTCTTGCGAGGTGCCTATTTCATCCTTATTGATACTGACCTTGAAACCTGTAAGCAACGTATTTATGAGCGTGTTACTCACTATATGACTTCCGATGATCACTTCGTCTCAGACTCCGTGCTAGACACTCACTACTTCAACCAATATCTGCCGAAGAATAAATTGATAAGGGAGCGGCTTACGGTGGTAAAAAACCAAGATTCGTGGCAAGACTTTACGGAGAGGATACATCGCATTCTCAGAAAAAGGCTTAAAATTGGAAGAAAACAGAGTTTGTGGCAATCCTTTACTAGAAAGCTCCATCATATTCTCAACAAGGTATTGCACACTCATTGATATATTTCCCTATTTGAGAATATCTCTCTTGACACCACATACATACACCTCCTATGCTTGAAGCATACAAGCAGAGAAGGAGCATTTATGCGAAGCCATGCGTCTACAATACCCGAACCTACTTCCGATCCTCATACCTCTATTCCCTGGTGGGGCGATGTGTCGCCTGATGTTTCCTCAGCATTGACACTCTCATCCTTAGAAAACCTCGGTTCTCAGCATTACGACGTTGTGGTGATTGGCGGAGGCGTGGCTGGCTTGAGTGCGGCAATCAGTGCGCGGGAGACGGGGGCAAGCGTGGTGTTGCTCGAACGCGAGCGGATGTTGGGCTACGGTGCTACCGGGCGTAACGCAGGTATTTTAAGTGCAGGCGTGAATATGCATATCGCCGACCTTCCTCCTGGTAATCCAGGAGCGGCGTTCTGGCCTGAAACGACACATGTGTTGCTTTCTCTAGTTGAGGAGGCCGCAAAACCCGAAAGTATACTGAAAGCGCAGTTGACGGGTGCAATCAGTCTTGCGGAGAGTCGGCACGCCGCGAAAAAGCTGGATCGTGAGGCACGCGTGCGTTTGGCTGCGGGTCTCCATGCCGAGATGTGGACTACTGAGCAGGTCGCACAGGCTACGCAGGAACGCCTCGATACACGCACAGTCGTCGCGGCTCTATGGCTACCAGACGAGGGACGCATTCAGCCACTAACGCTCCTGGCGTATTTAGCACAACAGGCTCGAAAGATTGGAGTGGAGCTTGTCGGACAAGCCTATGTCACTGCATATCAAAAAGGGCAAGATTCCGCGTGGCGACTCACACTCGCCAACGGGCAAGTGCTTACAGCGCAAGGACTGATTCGCGCAACCGGCCCTACGATAGAGCCGAATGCACGTATCTATGCGTTATCTTTCGGCATAGACCTACCAGAAGCTTTTCCCTTATTCTGGGATGCCGCTCCCTATACCTATGCCGATTTTCGAGCTGGTAATGGACGCCTCACGGTAAGCGGTGGACGCTATGGACGTGCTGGCGTGACACGACATGATACAACCTATTATAAGCGTTTAGCGAATGCGGCGCGGCACTGGCTACCGGAGCTAGCGGGTCAGGAGCCGCTCTACACATGGGGCGTAGACCTGAACGTCACAGCCAACATGATTCCCGAACTTTCCACAATCGACAAAAATGCTCTCTCGATTGATGGCTTGGGTGCCCTCGGCGTACTTCCTGGCATCGTTTTGGGAAGACGCGCCGGAAAATTGATACTCCATAAATAAAATAAATTGACACAATGACTACAGTCATTGTGTCAATTTATTTTATTTATACGAAATCGCTATTTACGCGCGGGAAGCGCGAATATTCTGTCGGCAATCAGGTCGCCCTTCATAGAATACGGCTTGACACCCTTTATCGCCTTTGTGTCAACAGTAATCTCTACTGTGGGGATATAACCGCCTTGCTTTCCTATCAGAAGAGCGTATGGTGGTTGACCCGACACGTTCTTCACGACGTGAGGCACATACCATGAGACTGTGATGTAGGAGATGCAGTTTTTGGGCGTTTCCGTTAAACCACCCCACATGGTATGTCCAGGTAGGTCGCTTGTTAAACTGGTTGGCGCACCGAGGCTGTCAACCGTCCACTGCTGCTTAAAGCCTCGGTCGCCAAGTGCGTAATTCCCGTCAGGACAGTAACGTGCGTCACTAGGAAAGTAGTTGTTATATTGACTACAGTCAGTTGGTAGCGTGCTACTTCCAGGCGGAGGTGTATTTCCTTTTCCTGGTGGCGGCGTCTGCGTTGGAGTACACAACGCCTGTCCTGTGTCGAAACCATCGCCTGAGATAAATCGCGCGTTCGCTGGCGCATAGACGCGAATGTAATCGGCATAGGTATCGAAGCCGTACACCTGTCCTTTTTGCTGATAGTCCAGCGTGATGGTCAGGTTGTGAGTGGCACCGCCTTGGGCGTCTAGCACAACGTCGTCATGCTCAGTCGTATGCACATATTGACTGGCTTTGCTGATACTGATGTTCGCCTGCACAACGGCAAAACCGTCTTGCCTGGAAAAGCTGTCTGTCGCACCAGCGTAATTGTGATCGACGAGCCACTGCTCCGCCTGTGAATTGGCGAAATAGATTTCCAGGTCGTGCGACTGAATATCTTTCACCGCGCCTTTGAGAATATCAAGGAGTTGTTTTGTCGGCAGATGACGTACCTTATCGAGCAACATCTTCCCTAATAACGAGGTAAAAGCTTTACGTGCCGAGTGACTGTTATCATTGCTTTTCTGATGCTCAATGGCAATCGCACTGTAGTCCTGCTGATAGTAGTGAAGCCGGTCTTCCAGGTTTTTCGAGGTTATGGTTTCGTTGTATTCCGCGACGTGAAGCGGTCCCGTTACATCGAGAATATGCCCGATAAACGTTGGCGTGAACGAGATATCGCCATCAACGGGACCACCACCCTCATCCTGAAACACCTGCATGCTCATACGAGCCGTTGTAGGATAATCGCCAGAGAGATTAGAGTCGCGTAAGCCCCAGTTGCCAAAGTTCATCCAGTTACTGTACGCCGCCGGTGCCGAGCGTCCAAGCTCTACGCCGTTGCCAGCGTAGTCGAGCAAGGCCACATCACGCAGACTAAAGGGTGCCATACGCCCATCCTGAATTTGCAATATGCCATATTGCCCTGTGAAACCGCCGCTGGGTCGAAGCTCCGCACGATCCATCGTCTGCACCAGGAAGCGACGTTGCTGCCCCACACCAAGCAACCACGAAACCAATCCGACCAGACCTTGCCCCTGTGTCAACATGTCCTGCACTTTGGGCAATTGTCCCAACACATCTGTAAGCTGTGCCTTCTGCTTATCGCTGATTGGCACATCCTTCATATTGACTTGACTCATCTGAGTACGAATATCGTTGATGTAATAGAAAGCATGAACAATCGCGCCATCTATCGAAGCAATGTCTGAGACGCTAATCAGCGGTTTTGTATCGCCATTTGCGAGCGGCGAACTGTGAATGAGACCAGACCCCAGAATGCCCACATTGCATACCTCTTGCCCCATCTTTGATACGTCGAGAGCGACCCGTACAAGATGGCGCGCCATAATCAGTTTGCCAGCATAATCTTTGGAAAATTCTTGCACCGTCGCCAGAATATCGGGGCGGTTCGTGAGAGCTTGCAGTTGCACAAAATCGGCTTGTGCCAGTTGAAACTGCTCCTGTGCCTGTCGTAGCTTCTTAGCATCGAGTGCCGCCATTGGATCACTCTTCGAGACGACCAGAAGATTTTTGACGTTGAGCAGATGATTCACGCCATCCAGTGCCACGCCGCGTATATTCGTGTAGACGCTGTAAGCAGCAAGTCCCGTTCCGAGGGGGACAAGTACACTCAGCAAAACTATCGCCACGAGAACGAGACTCAGAGCGCGGTATAAACCCTGTCTTTGTCGTGTTTGCACAAGCGTACTGGAAATGCGGCGTTTGCGAACAATGCGCCTTTGCGGTCCCGTTTTTCCGCTACTTCTCCTACGTGCAAAGATTGATGAGGCAACATCGGAGATCACTATCGAAATTGGCAAGGCGACGTTATTATTCAGCACTTCGGCAAGCGTCTTGACCTTGACAGCAGGTACAGCCTGGATAGCAACGCTTTCGACAGCAGAAGATTGTTCTACAATCTGCTCTACTACCAGCTCTTCGCGCTCTGTCTCTGTAGGCATCGGAATGGCGAAGGTAAGAGCGGTAGGAATGGGAATAGAGGGTACAGCGAGAACTTCCTCGTCATC
Source organism: uncultured Ktedonobacteraceae bacterium (assembly GCA_964250365.1). Taxonomy (GTDB): domain Bacteria; phylum Chloroflexota; class Ktedonobacteria; order Ktedonobacterales; family Ktedonobacteraceae; genus JBBQVS01. The sequence continues at coordinate 7,638 of CAXUGH010000032.1, read as the reverse complement.
GACGGTGGGGCGTGGTGTATCAGGCAGACTGAGAATGGTAGGTATTTTTATAGGTTCCGCACTTTCCAACGAAGGCAGTTTCTCCGTCACCTCGCTATTCTCTGCTTCCTCATCCAACGGTAGAGTCTGCACTTCTGCATCTTGGAAAGAAGGAATTTCCTGTACGCTAGAAGAGGGAATATTTGCACCAGGGAGAAGGGCACGAAAGCCCCACACATGTCCATCGTCATGTTGTACAAGGCATTTCTCAACCATTGTAGTCAGGCTTGGTACCGAGAGAGCATGGTGTTCCGCGATCTCTTCGAGCGATGCGTCTGTTGTGAAATAGGCTGTTACAGCATCTTTATGTTTTTGAAGACGCCGCCTTTGGCGCGGAGTCAATGTAGAAGTATCGGCCTCTGTCCAAGTAGCAATATCTTGTTTGCGACCAGAGGGAGTATTTTTTATTTCGATATCGAGCAAGGTGCGCTCCTCGCTAATAATTACACTGGAATAATTAGACATTATAAAAAGAGGTAATATATCCTATTCTATAATACATGACGCAGAAAAGAGGGGGTTTGTTGCGTCTATATCGAAATTGGCTATTACAGTTGCTCCCATTCTCCTAGACGCCAACGGCGTCGAGGAGAATGGGAGCAACTGTATAATATGATACAATGGCAACGCGTAACATATCTCATCAAAAAATATATAGAGATGATGGGGAAAAATTGATGCAGAAGAATTCTTTACACACAATACTCATGCTTTTGCTGCTTACATTTTTGCTTGTTCTAGCAGCATGTGGCGGCGATACGACGGCATCAACGCCGAGCGCACAGCAGCTTATTAAGAACGCACAGGCGGCATTTCAAAAGGTGACGGCGTACCACTTCAATCTCGTTGCGGACAATGCAGGTGCAGGCGGCTTTCTGGTGGTGAAAAGTGCTGATGGCGATGTAGTTGTGCCGAATAAACTTCAGGCCGACGCTATCGCGCAAGTGGTAGGCAACGATGTGAAGGTAAAAATTATTTCGCTCGGCGACAAGCAATATGTAACCGATCCGATCAGTGGCAAGTGGCAATCTACCTCTGGCTTGCTCGACCCACGCACACTGTCGGACTCGAAGACGGGTATTGTCGCTATTCTTGGCGATATTGAAAATCCTAGCACGCCAACCGCTAGCAACGTTGATGGCAGAGCTTGCTGGAATATCAGTGGTAAGGTGAAAGCTCAGGATATCCAGGGTATCACAGGCGGCGGTACACCTGCGAATTCGGCGGTAGACACCACTACCTGCATCGGCAAATCCGACAATCTTCCCTACCAGATTCTTGTTAAGGGCATTGCGGTACAAGGCGATTCCGCGCAAACCGTGCGTACCTTCAAACTCTCGAAATTCAACGAAAGCATCTCTATCGTCGCCCCTATCTAATGCAGGAAGGTTGTTATGCAGAGACGGAACGCGGGATCGCTGGCATTACTAGCGGCGTCGATTGCGGTATTTTTAACCGCGCTCGACCAGACCGTTGTAGTGACAGCGTTGCCACGGATGATAACCGACCTGGGCATACCAATCAACGAGCTTGACCGCGCAGCGTGGATTGTGAGTGGCTACTTGCTCGGTTATGTCGTCGTAATGCCACTGATGGGACGTATCTCCGATCTTTATGGTCGCCGCCGCGTGCTTGTACTGTGCCTGTGTATTTTCGCGCTTGCTTCACTGCTTTGTGGTCTCTCGCCAATAATAGGCAATAGCGACATTGGAACTCAAATCGTTATGCCGCTCCAAAGCCTCGGTGTCGATGTGACTTCCCCTGCCCTCATCTGGTTGGTTACAACTCGCTTTTTGCAAGCAATCGGTGGGGGAGCGATTGTGCCTGTGGCAATGGCTATCGCGGGCGATTTCTACGGCTGGGAGCGACGCAGCGTTGCCCTCGGTCTCATTGGCATGGTGACAGAGGCGGGTGGAGTGCTAGGACCGCTCTACGGAGCTATCATAGTACAGCTCTCTGGCTGGCAAACAATTTTCTACCTCAATCTGCCAATTGTCGCTATTTTACTCTTTCTCGTCTGGCGTTTTCTTCCCGCACAGAAGGCAACAAAGGAAGAGAGGAGCAAACAAACGCAGAGCCGTATAGACGTGCTTGGCACACTCTTATTCGGTGCGTCGCTCACCTGTCTCAGTCTAGGTTTGTCTCAAGAGGCGGCGCAAATTACACCAACAACTACCGTTCCTGGTGCCGCTCCTGTACAAAATAATCCCTGGTTGATTGCTACGGCTTTGCTGTTGCTAGCTTTCTTTCTTGGCTATGAACTCTATAGCGAACGACGCATGCGTTCGCCGCTCATCGAACTCTCATTGTTTAGACAAAGCACGTTCTCGGCTTCGGCACTCGTTAGTCTCCTGGTAGGTGCCGCCTTAATTATTGCAATGGCAGATATTCCTATTTTTGTCGCAACAGTTCTAAATCGACCTGCCCTCGATAGCGGACTGGCTCTGCTCCGTCTTACCGCCATGATTCCTGTTGGTGCGCTGCTGGGCGGCTGGCTCTGCTCACGTATTACCTGCCGTTGGACGGCGATACTTGGTCTGCTGCCAACCGCGCTTGGTTTCTGGCTGATGCACCAGTGGCCTCTTTCCGTTGGCTGGACGCAGATTACTGTAAGTACGCTTCTCGCTGGCCTTGGCTTTGGGCTTGTTATCGCTCCTATCGGTACCACAGCGATGAACGCGTCACGCGAACATCAAATGGGAACAGCCGCAGCGGTTATCAGCGTTTTACGCATGATTGGCATGATTCTTGGTCTCGCGGCTTTGACTTCGTGGGGACTGGGCAGGTTTCGCGCACTTGCAGCTCTCTTCACAGCACCTCCTAGTGTAAAGTTCGGTAGCGCAACTTATAACACGCTCTACGGAAACTTCCTCGTAGCTGCCGCACATACGGTGTATACAGATATTTTTCTGGCGGCGGGAATACTCTGCCTTATCGCGCTTCTGCCAGCACTCTTTCTACAAGGAAGAAAACTCTTGCTGCTTCCTGTTCGTAATATTACTGAAACTGTATCTATCGAGGATGTACGAAGCGAAAGGAAGGCGTTGTATGGGCAACGGGAGAGTTAGGCCAGAGGACGAAGGGCGTAGGCGGCGCAGACGCGAAGAGGCTCGCTACGAAGAGGAATACACCGATGAATATGGCGACGACGAGTACGAAGAGCCGCCAGTAAGACGCGTGCGTCCTCGCACAACACAACGCTTTCAAGACTCTCCACAATATGTGCAACGCACACGTCGCGCCTATCCACCTACAACGCGAAGAGTTCCGCGCGAGAATGACGCTATACAGTACGCTCGACCTCGCCCACGTCCGCAACGCAAACGGAGCGTGTGGCCTGTATTGTTGGGAGGATGTGCCCTCGGTGTTCTTTTCGCGGTAGTCGCCGCAGCCGTTGTCGTCTTTTTCACGGTGCGTACCGCGCAAACTGGTGGAGTGCCGATTATTGGTGGCACTGGCCTTGGCGGTACACAGACCTTTAAGAGCGATGCTACGCAACCGATTACACTCTCGAATCTTGCACAGATGCAGATATGTAACAAAATTGGCAATGTCTCAGTAGTTGTTGATCCTAACGCCGACAGCGCAAGCATTGAGACAACAAAAATTGCGCGTGTGAGTGACAAGACGAGTGCAAATTCAGAGTTCGGACGTATTCATATCTCTATTCAACAACCGCCAACGGGTACAGCAAGCACCGCTTGCGCGTCTTCCAGCACAACAGGCACTCCTGCGACGACAACAACTACTCCTGCAACGAGCGGAGGTGCCTTGCTCGTCAACACGACCATTCCTGATAGCGACGGTCTTATACATGGAGCGGGTGATGCCGTTGACATCAAGGTTACATTAACACCAAAATTACTTGCGACCGAGGGCGCACCGCTGCAATTGAATATCCAGGCGGCACTAGGCGATATAAACGTCGATGGTGTGAGTGGGGTCTTTAACATTATCGGCAGTAGTGGCAATGTCAAAGTGACACACGCGACGCTTATCAGTGGTTCGAGCATCGGCACCGGACAGGGCAACGTTACCTTCAATGGCATTATCGCTGCTCCCAGCGATACAACAACACAGGCCAACTTCGTTATTCGTAACGAGACAGGCAATCTCGACATTACTCTCCCTGGTAGCACCAATGTCGTGCTTAGCGCGAACACGAACGTAGGCACAATTCAGAGCGACTTCCCAATTCATGCCACAACCAGCAGCGGATCCGCCAACTATCGTGGGCCTCTCAACGCAGCGGCAGCAACGCAATCGACAGCCATACTGACGCTGGATGTAAGTACAGGCAATATCGCGATTCATAGAATGTAGAATTACACAAACAGGTTGTGAAATAGTTACTTGTCAAGAGCCTAGCCCTACAGTATAATTGCCTCCGTAGGGCTATATTTATCGCACCTAAAGCAGATTGGATGCAGAAAGGAGTGATCGTAGCAATCCTCGTTAGAGGCAATGTGTACGGTCATAAAACACCTATGGACGTTGTGAACGGACAACTTGGCTCGATCACCTTCTTGACAGGTTCGCAGACAGGCAAAGTATTTCAAATCACGAAACCGCTTCTCACTCTTGGACGTGAGCCAAGCAACGATATCGTGCTTTCAGACCCATCTATTTCCCGCCACCATGCACAAATTACATTTGCAAATGGTACGTGGACGCTGGCAAAGCTCGCTCCACAAAATACGATGAGCGTCAATAGCTGCGATGTGCAACAGGCAATACTCAATAATGGAGATACGATTGGGCTAGGTACAAACATCAGTTTCCGCTTTCAAGCAGGTGCTATGAACAGAAGTAATGCTGCATCTGCTGCCGCACATAACGTCGCACAAGCGGCACCAGCCCGCCCTAATCCGCAGCCAGCCGCGTATCCACTCGTACCACCTCCACCACCATTTGTGCAGAATGCACATGTGCCGACACAGCAAGCTTCTGGTGCTGGAGGTACTGTAGGCATGTCGATACCATCGCTCGAAGTGACGGCGAATACCGATACGGAGAAAAAAGTTTACCCATTACCGGTGGGCAAGCAAGTGTTCAACATTGGGCGCGACCCCTCGAACGATATTGTTATCAATCGTCCCACTGTCTCTAGCTTTCATGCACAGATTATTCGTGAGGGAAACCAGCTTGTCATAGTACACCCGCATCCACAGAAAGGTTCGACCGCGAACGGACTTAGCTACAATGGACAGGTCTATCGTGGTAGTACGCCTTTTCGCAAGCCCTTGCAGCGTGGCGACCTGTTTCGTATCGCCGACGAACATGGTACCTTCGTCACACTTGCCTACAACGATGGTAGTGGTGCGGTACAGGAGGCGGTACCTGAGATCAAACCATTTCAGCTTGGTGCGCCAGTCGTCACGATTGGACGCGCCCCTGATAACACAGTAGTTCTTAATCATCCGCAGGTTTCCGGTCATCATGCGCGTTTAGATCGCGTTGGTAGTGACTATAGAATTATTGACCTCGGTAGCACCAATCATGTGTACGTGAGTGGTCAACTCGTGCGCGACTCGGTGCTACGCATTGGAAGCGAGATACGCATCGGTCCCTTTAAGCTGACCTACACGGGAACCGAACTCACGCAACACGATGAGCGCGACGGTATCCGCATCGACGCCTTGAACGTCACCAAATCGGTCAACGATGGCAAAACGATTATCATCAACGATATCTCCATCGCCATTCCGCCACGTAGTTTTGTCGCGCTTGTGGGTGGCTCTGGCGCGGGCAAATCAACGCTGATGGACGTACTCAATGGTTTGCGACCGGCACAACAGGGAACCGTTCTCTACAACGGACAGGACTACTATAAAAATCTAGCTGCGTTCAGCACACAGCTAGGCTATGTGCCGCAGGATGACATCGTTCACCGCGACCTGACCGTCGAACGCGCCCTCTACTACGCCGCGAAACTGCGCTTACCGAGCGACTTTACAGAGCAACAGATTAAGCAGCGTATTGACGAAGTGCTAAAAGACGTAGATATGACATTTCGCCGCAACGTTCTGGTAAGCAAATTATCGGGTGGACAGAGAAAGCGCGTCTCTATCGCCCTCGAACTTCTTGCCGATCCCAACGTCTTCTTCCTGGATGAGCCAACATCAGGTCTTGATCCGGGGCTTGACCGCAAGATGATGCAACTGCTCCGTAACCTTGCGGACCGAGGGCGCACCATCGTACTCGTCACTCACGCCACCAACAACATCAATTCGTGCGACTATGTATGCTTCCTATGTCGCGGTGGACGCCTTGCATACTTCGGACCACCGGACGAGGCAAAGGCATACTTTGGCAAGAGCGACTTCGCCGAGATTTATAGTGCCCTTGAGCCACCTGATGATAAATCGACTATTCTCCAGGAGGCTGAGGCGCGTTTTCGACAGTCTGCCGACTTCATGAAATACGTGGATACACCTCTACGAAGAGACCGCAGCCGCATCGCAAATGTAGCTGGACCAGTGACGACGGTTAATCAACCCAAACGTGGCAATCCGTGGAAGCAGTTCGCGTTGCTCTCGGCACGCTATCTCGAACTACTGAGAAATGACGTGGGAAATCTACTGCTACTGCTACTACAGGCACCTATTATCGGTATTGTTCTCTTTGTGCTTGCAAGTCCCGTCACCTTTGCAGTAGATAACCCGCAAGGCGTCGTATCCTGTAGCGGGGCAGTCAATGCGAACGGTCAAAGAGTCGTATATCACAGTTGTCAAGACCTGAGCAATCTCCTTTTCAGCGATCAAGGGGCACAATACGCGGCACAGCAGGGCAAGACACAAAATGAGCTGCTGGATGATGGCATCAATAATGGGGGAGCCAACGCCGAAACGATTCTGTTCATCATGGCCTTTGCCGCAGTTACGTTCGGCTGTCTCAATGGGGCACGCGAAATTGTGAAGGAGGCACCAATCTACAAACGTGAACGCACGGTAAATCTTGGCATCGTGCCGTACATGTTCTCGAAGATTGTTGTACTTGGCGTCCTTTGTCTCGCCCAAAGCCTTGTGCTGACGTTTTTCGTGAGCCTAAAAGCTCCATTCCAACATGCGACCTTTTTACCGCCGTTCCTGGAAATTTATGTCACAATGGCACTTACCTCGCTTGCAGGCTTGATGCTGGGTCTTACGATATCAGCACTCGTGCCAAACAATGATCGTGCTATGAGTATCGCGCCGCTGGTCTTGATACCGCAAGTCATTTTTTCGGGCATCATCTTCAAGTTAGACAGTCCGTTTATTGCAACACTTGCCGCCTTCTTTCCCGCTCGCTGGGCAATGGCTGCAATGGGTTCCTCGGTTGGTTTGCACGGTAAGCACATGAATTTGGACGATTGGTCGTTTCAGAGTACACTCTTCTCAAAATATAGTGATGCCGCAGCAGTGGGGCACTTGCTTTTATGTTGGTTCTTTTTAGTCTTGACCATTCTGGTACTGGGCGGTCTCATCGCCTACTTCCTCAAACGCAAAGATGTACGAGGCTAAAAAGTGTTTGGAAACTTGACCTTGCTTGGCAAGCTCAGTTTCCAACCACTTTTTAGCCGAGCTTATTAGATGTAAAAAGCAGTATTGGCGTATTGGA